>NZ_CP150496.1:2880000-3165535 GCF_038019025.1 Polaribacter marinaquae | reverse complement strand
TATTAATTTTGATACTATTTAGATTATTATTTTTTGGGCGAAAAAAGGGAACTTGCCTGCTTTCTTAGGTTGTACAAAAGTGTGAATAAAATTCAGTATAAAAAAATCAATTTGCTATTGATTATTAACTTTTTTTTACGTAAAATGCTAAAATAAATTCTATCTATAACAATTGAAAAAATCATCAACGAAAACAAGAATTAGATATTCTGAAACAGACCAAATGGGTGTAGTATATCACGGTAATTATGCGCAATTTTTTGAACTTGGTAGAACAGAATGGCTACGCTCTTTAGGGGTTACTTACAAAGATATGGAAACTAACGGAATTATACTACCTGTTATTTCTTTAAGCTGTAATTTTATTAAATCTGCTCTTTATGATGATGTTTTAACAATACACACTTTTTTAAAAAAAGAGCCTTTGGTTAAAATAGAATTTGATTATGAAATTAAAAATCAAAATGATGAATTAATTTGTACAGGAAACACTGTCTTAGCATTTATAAACGCTGCTAACATGAAGCCAACACGATGCCCAAAATACTTATTAGAAAGCTTAGGATTTTAGATATTACTCTAGCTCTTTAATTTTAACTTTGTACAAATTATCAAAAATAGTAAAAATCATTTCTGAATCATTTTTACGAACAGAAATGGTGTATTCGCAATTCATTTCTAATTTTTGATGTACAATTTCTATATTTTTTTCTTTAACCACTCTTTGAACAGCATTCATTAAATCGTAATTAAAAGTAAGTTTATAGAAAATATTAATGGTTTTTTCTAAAATATCAGAAGCCTCAAGCGCCATTTGTGCTGATGTTTTATAAGCAGAAATTAAACCACCTACGCCTAATTTTGTACCGCCAAAATAACGAACAGAAACTACCAAAATGTTAGTAACTTCAAAAGACTGAATTTGACCATAAATTGGCATTCCTGCCGAATTATTTGGTTCACCATCATCATTTGCTCTAAATTTAATTTTCTCAATTCCTAATTGGTAAGCATAACAAAAATGACGCGCCGTATGATGTTTTTTTCGAAGCTCTTCTAATCTTTCCTTTACATCATCTTCTGAAGTAACAGGAAATGTGTATCCAAAAAATTTACTCCCTTTTTCTTTAAAAAGAGTTTCTACTGATGGTTTTTCTATTGTTTTATATACGTCTTCTTTCATTTATGCAATGGTTACTAAAACAATACCTAGAATTGCTAAGACCACACCAATCTTATTCTTTAAACTAAATTTCTCTTTAAAAAGCAATAAACCAACTAGTGTAGATACAATTACAATAGCTACATTATTTACTGTAAACAACGTAGAACTTTCAAAGTTTTTATTTTGCAAAGCTTTTATTAAAAATACGATAGAAAAATAATTTGGAACTCCTAAAACAACACCTGCAACAATATTTTTAAGTCCAAAAGAACTTCTTTTTCTAATTGCCTTAATTGTTAAAATTAGACCACCAAATATCGCTGCAATACCAAATAAACTTCCAGAAAATATAGAAACGTCTTGATCTGCAACATGATTTACTTGTACGTATTTTATTAAAGTATCGATAGCACCAGAACCTATAAATAATAAAATTGGGAATAGTAAAGTACCAGAATTCTGCGTTTTTTCTTCTTTAACAGACGATAAGTAGACCGCAATTAATGCTATCACGATTCCTAGAACTTTTAATATAGTTACAGATTCGTTGTATAAAAATATACCAAATAAAACCGGAACAACCACAGACATTTTACCTGCGATAGAAGTTACCGAAACTCCGTTTTTCTGAGCTGTCATGGCCATCACAAAAAAGATAGAAATAAACAAAGCCCCCAAAACCAAAGCACCAGGAAACCAAGGTTGTAAATAAATTTCTGAAATAGGTATTTGCCTTTCTGCAAGTAAAAAACCCATTGAAAATGCAACAATATAATTTACAAATATGGCTTTTAAAACATCTATTTTATAAATACCAAAATATTTAAAAATCACAAACAATCCTGTAGAAAACAGGATACTTAACAATAAAAAAATCAAATTAAATATGTTTTTTAGTGAACAATTCTACTACATCTTCTTCTCCCGGAATTAAATTCCAAACATTAATACCTAAAGTTTTAGCGGCATCTGTATTTACTTTTAAATCATCTACAAATAGCGTTTCTTTAGCGACCAAATTGTTTTCTGTAAGCACAAATTGATAAATATCTAAATCTGGTTTTCTAAAATTAATTTCATGAGATAAATAAAATTTAGAAAAGCAATTTTTAAATTCTGAGTACAAATCCATTCCCCAGTTTTCTTGAATCCAAGAAATATGCAAGTCATTGGTATTACTTAACAAGAAAAGGTTGTATTTTTTAGAATTGCTCAATTCTTTTAAAAACTTTAGTCTTCTTTCAGGAAAATCTAATAAAACTGCATTCCACGCATCCACCAAATCTTTGCTATCAATAGCAGGAAACTTCTGCTTGTAAAAGTCTATAAATTCATCCGAAGAAATGAAACCTTTTTCATATTGATGATAAATTTCTACCATTTCGTTAGAAATTTCTGTGACACCAAGTTTTGCCATCGCTTTATAGGTTCCTTCTTTATCAAGGTTGATAAAAATGTCACCAAAGTCGAAAATTATATTTTTAATCATTTTTAAAAATTTTTAAAACATCATCTTTAATAAAATGCTCTTTGTAATTTTTAGCAATCTTTGGTGCAACAACACCCTTTTTAAAAGAAGAATTACCAACAAAGACTAACGCTTCATCCCATAAATTTTGGGCAATAAATGTTTGTAAGGTTTGCGTACCACCTTCTACAATTAAAGATTGTATTTTATGCTTAGACAATACATTAATAATAGTAGCTGCTAAATTATCGTCGAAATTAATTTTTTCAAATATTAAATTTTCTGAATTAAGCTTTTCTGATTTTTTTCCTGTTAAGACAATTGTTTTGATAGTTTTATCAAAAAGATTAGCACTTTGCTCTATTTTAAGTGTTCTGTCTAAAACTACTCTTACAGGGTTTAAACCAGACCAAGTTCTTAAATTTAACTTCGGATTATCTACCAAAGCTGTATTTGTACCAACTATAATTGCGTGTTCTTTGCTTCTTAATTTATGTACTAATTGTTGTGAATACGAGTTAGAAATAAAAACAGGCTTTTTTTCTTTTTTGGTTTCTGGCGCAATAAAACCATCTTTGGTTTCTGCCCATTTTAAAATAATATACGGTCTTAAATTTTCTTGAACACTTAAAAATCGTTTATGTTGCGCTCTACACTCATTTTCTAAAACACCAACAACCACATTAATATTTGCATCTTTTAAACGATTAACACCTTTACCTGCAACCAACGTATTAGAATCTAAACAACCAATTACAACTTGTTTAAATTGATGTTTTACTATTAAATCTGCGCACGGTGGTGTTTTACCAAAATGACTACAAGGTTCTAATGTTACATAGATTGTAGCATCTTTTAAAACCGACTTATCTTTTACCGCATTAATTGCATTTACTTCTGCATGATTACCGCCAAACGGAGAAGTAAATCCTTCTGCAATAATTTTATTATTGTAAACAATTACTGCACCTACAGAAGGATTTGGTCTTGTTGTTCCTACTCCGTTTTCTGCAATTTGTAAGCAACGCTTTATGTAAACTTCTTTGTTAATAACCTAAAATTTAATTTTAATTTCTTCTGTTTTGTCTACCAAAAAATCTCTTTTGAAACCGAAAACTACATATTCTAAATTTCCTTTAATTCTTACACTTATTTTTTTTGATATAAACGAATTAATCAAACCCTCTAACATTCCGTTTTTATTAGAATTTAAAAAGTTTTTGGTAGGAATATGTGCAATTAAGGGTATCGAAAAATTATCTCTTGCAGGCACTTTAAAATCTTCAGAAAATATCTGAGCAACTTCTGTATCGTTTACAAAAACAGCCAAATCATCAGTAGAAATTTTTCCGCCAACATCATTTGGGTTTTCAAAAAAAGCAATTGCTTTTAACTTTATGGTATCTGCAGCAAAACTGACTACTTTTACATTATCAACCTTAACAAAAACTGGTTCTTTTTGAACAGAACAGCCAAATATCAACAAAAACAGTAGCGAAAAATATAGTATGTTTTTCATCAAATAAGATTATTTTTTTAGGTAACTTGCTCTTGCAAAAATACAGTATTAAATGACAAGTGCAGATTTTATAATAAGAGAAATTCAACCTAAAGACAATAAACAACTTTCTGAAGTAATTAGAAGTGTAATTCTAGAAATGGGCGCGCCAAAAATTGGAACTGCGTACGAAGATAAAGCTACTGATAGCATGTTCGAAAATTATCAAAAAGAAAAAGTTGCATACTTTGTGGTAGAACATAACAATATTGTAGTTGGTGGCGCTGGAATTGCTAAACTAGATAATTGCGAAGATAACATTTGCGAACTGCAAAAAATGTATTTCTTACCAATTGTTAGAGGTAAAGGAATTGGAACCAAATTAATTACCAAATGCTTAGAAAAAGCAAAAGAATTTGGTTTTGATAATTGTTATTTAGAAACAATGCCATACATGGAAGCTGCCAGAAAACTGTACGCAAAAAATGGTTTTGTAAATTTAGACAAACCAATGGGTAACACCGGCCATTATTCTTGTAATGTTTGGATGCTTAAAAAAATTAACTAATTTTGATTTACTACATACTTTCTGGCGTTCATATTCTACTTTTTAGTTGGGCTTTTTACAATATCTTATATTTTGGCGTAAAACCTTCAAAGTCTTTAAGCTGGATTCTTATTTGTTTTTTCTTTCCTTTTTTAGGCGTTTTTGCGTTTTTATTATTTGGTATTAATAGAAGAAAAATCAAATTTTTTGAACTAAAAGAAACTAAAAAAAGAAAAAACTACATTAAAAGTACTTTTGACAATAAAGAGAATAAAAACACAGAAGAACTTAAGGATAACAAATCAAAAAAAATATCTAATTTAATTTACAATAATACTGGGATTCCTTTAGATGTTAATAACAATTTAACCATTTTAAAAAACGGTAAAGAAACGTTCGAATCTATTTTCGAAGCAATTAAAAACGCAAAAGAATTTATTCACCTTCAATACTATATTATTGAAGAAGGTAAGATTTTATCAGAATTAATAGAACTTTTAAAAGAAAAGAGAAAAGAAAACGTTGAAGTAAAAATTTTATACGACGCTATTGGAAGTTTCGATTTAAAAAGTAAAATTAAAAAAGAGCTGAAAGACATTGGCGTAGAAATTCATCCGGAAATGCCTTTAAGATATGGTAATTTTATTTTCACTTTAAATTTTAGAAATCATAGAAAAATATGTGTAATTGATAATAAAATAGGATTTACCGGTGGTGTTAATATTACTGATGAGTATATTAATGATGACGATTTTTTAGGTATTTGGCAAGATGCACACATAAAATTAGAAGGTGATGCAGTAAATAATTTACACAAAACTTTTTTAAGAGATTACTATTATGCAACAGAAAAAGATTTAAGTAAAAACGAAAAATATACCAAGAAACACAAAACTAATGCAAACTCTAAAATTCATATTGTTTCTAGCGGGCCAGATTATGATCAATCTGTTGTAATGCAACAATACCTTAGTTTTATAAACTTAGCAGAAGAAAGTATTTGTGTGATGAATCCTTATTTTATACCTACTTTTTCTATTTTAGAAGCTTTTAAAATCGCGGCTTTAAGCGGCATTAAAGTAATGCTTGTTTTACCAAAAAAAGGAGATTCTAGAGTAGCAACTTACAGTATGTATTCTTATTTTGAAGACTTATTAAAAGCGGGTGTAGAAATTTATGTTAGAGACGATTTTGCTCATTCTAAAGTAATTTTTATTGATGATGAAATTGCATCGATTGGTTCTACAAATTTTGATTGTAGAAGTTTTGAACACAACTACGAATTAAATGCCATTATTTTTGATAAAAAAGCCACTTCTACAATTAGAGAAGAGTTTGACAAAAGAAAAAGTAAAGCTACCAAAATTAACTTAGAAGAATTTTTAAATAGATCTAACAAACAGAAAACTTTAGAGCGTTTGTGTAGGTTTTTTAGTCCTTTATTATAATTATCTTATGACATTAAAAGAATTTAAAACTCTATTTACAGAAGCTCTTTCTAATACATATCCACAAACAGAAATTGACTCGTTTTTTTTCATTTTGATAGAAGAAAAACTAAATTTAAAAAGGATTGATACTGTTATTAATCCAAATTTTTTAATTGAAGATTCTATTGAAATCGAATTAAAAAACATTATCACAAGACTTCAAAAACAAGAACCTATTCAATACATTATTGGAAATACAGAGTTTTATGGATATCCTTTTTTAGTTGATAAAAACACATTAATTCCGAGACCAGAAACAGAAGAATTAGTTAGTTGGATTTTAGAAGAAATAAACAAAACAGAAGAAATATCAAACGAAAAAGCATCAATATTAGACATTGGTACTGGTTCTGGTTGTATTCCTATATCTTTGGCTAAAGAGCAAAAAAGCTCAAATATTTTTGCCATTGATGTTTCTAATAAAGCCTTAAAAGTGGCTAAAAAAAATGCAATTCTAAACAATGTAGAAATTAGTTTTATAGAACAGAATATTTTAGAAACTAATAGTTTGCCACAAAAATTTGATATTATTGTTTCAAATCCGCCATATGTTAGAGAGCTAGAAAAAGCAGAAATAAAACAAAATGTTTTAAACAATGAACCTCATCTTGCACTTTTTGTAGAAGATGATAATCCGTTATTATTTTATAAGAAAATCGCAGATTTAGCTAAAAATCATTTGTTAAAAAACGGAGTTTTATTTTTTGAAATCAATCAATATTTAGGCCAAGAAACTGTTTTAATGCTAAAAGAAAAAGGCTTTACAAACATCATTCTAAAAAAAGATTACTTTGGTAACGATAGAATGATTAAATGCACCTTTAACTAATTAGTTATTTAATTAAAACTTCTAATATTAGTTTTAAAAACTGTGTTATTTTCATCAGTATAATCACGCCTAATTTAATTACTTTTGCAAAATGGTTAAAGAAATTCAGCTTCGTGTAAATTTAATAGAAGAACGCAAAGAAAATATACTTTTATACAAAGCTTCTAAAAAGTTAGAAGTTGATAAAAAGGAAATTAATGCGGTAAAAGTTTTGCGTAAATCGATAGACGCACGTAAAAAAGATATAATTTTTAATTATAAAGTTGCTGTATATTTAAATGAACCGATTCCAGAAAAATCTGATTATATATTTAAATACAAAGATGTTTCTAACGCAAAAGAAGTGCATATTGTAGGTTTTGGTCCTGCTGGTATGTATGCTGCTTTGCGATGCATCGAGTTAGGTTACAAACCAATTGTTTTAGAAAGAGGTAAAGATGTACAAAAAAGAAGACGCGATTTAAAAGCAATTAACCAAGATCATTTTGTAAACGAAGATTCTAATTATTGTTTTGGTGAAGGTGGCGCTGGTACATATTCTGATGGAAAATTATACACAAGAAGTTTAAAACGTGGCGATGTTAGAAGGATTTTCGAAAACTTAGTATTTCATGGCGCTACAGAACAAATTTTAATTGATGCACATCCGCATATTGGAACCAATAAATTACCTAAAATAATTCAAAATATTCGCGAGAACATTTTAAAATTTGGTGGCGAAGTTCACTTTGAAACTAGAGTAACAGATTTTATTGTAAAGAACAATAAATTACAAGCAATTCAATTACAAAACGGACAAGAAATGCCTGTAAATTCTGTAATATTAGCAACTGGTCATTCTGCTAGAGATGTTTACGAATTATTACATAAAAAAGAAATTGCTTTAAAAGCAAAGTCTTTTGCAATGGGAGTTCGTGTAGAACATCCGCAAGAAATTATAGATCAGATTCAATACCACTGTTCTGGTGAAAGAGACGAGCTTTTACCTGCAGCTGCCTACAGTTTAGTGCACCAAGTTAATAATCGCGGAGTGTATTCTTTTTGCATGTGCCCTGGTGGATTTATAGTTCCTGCAGCAACTGCAAACGGAGAAGTTGTAGTCAACGGAATGTCGCCAAGTAAAAGAAATAACAAATTTGCTAATTCTGGTATTGTTGTAGAATTAGATATTGATAGAGATTTTAAAAAATATGAGAAATTTGGTGCTTTAAAAGGTTTAGAATTTCAGAAAGATTTAGAAAAAATTGCTTTTTACGCTGGCGGAAGAACTCAAACTGCACCTGCACAAAGACTAGGAGATTTTATAGATGGAAAATTATCTACAGATTTAAATGATTGTAGTTATCAACCAGGTTTAAAATCTGCACCTTTACACTCTTTATTACCTAAAATTATTGGAAGTAGATTACGAAAAGGTTTTGCTGCTTTCGGACAAAAAATGCATGGTTATCATACCAATGAAGCAAATATTATTGGTGTAGAATCTAGAACCTCATCTCCTGTAAATATACCTAGAAAAGAAAATCTAGAGCATACAGAAATAGAAGGATTATTTCCTTGTGGTGAAGGTGGTGGTTATGCCGGTGGAATAATTTCTGCTGCCATGGACGGTGAAAGATGTGCAGAAGCTGCAATTGCAAAATTGTAATAATTTTCTTATTTAAAATGAATTAGTATTGTTAATTTTACAGTACTTAAAACAATCGGATGAAAATTACAATTGGAAGAGTTGACAAAGCTGATTTTCCAGAATTATCTTTAACAGATATAGATGTTAAAATAGATTCTGGTGCATATACCTCTTCTATACACTGTTCTAATATTAAAGAAATAACTGTTGATGATTCAACTTATATTCGGTTTAAATTATTAGATCCAGAACACGATCTTTACAATAATAAAGAGTTTACTTTTAAAAACTATGCTTCTAAAATTGTTAAAAGTTCTAATGGAATTTCTGAAACTCGATTTATGATACATACAGAAATAATTATGTTTCAAAAGAAATTTCCTATTTATTTGACTTTAAGTGAAAGAAAAGACATGAAATTTCCTATATTACTTGGAAGAAAATTTTTAAATAAAAAGTTTGTGATAGACACCATAAAAAAAGACTTATCACACAAATTAAAAAATAAAAATAAATGAAAATTGTAATTTTATCTAGAAATCCGAAATTATACTCTACTAGAAGATTGGTTGAATCCGCAGAAAAAAGAGGTCATGAAGTTCAGGTGGTAGATCATTTAAAATGCAATATCGAGATAGAAAAGAAATCTCCTAAAATTCATTATAAAGGAGAATACATAACTAACATCGATGCCATTATTCCTAGAATTGGTGCATCGGTTACATTTTATGGTACAGCAGTAATTCGTCAATTTGAAATGATGAAGGTATTTACATCTGTTTCTTCTCAAGCACTTACTAGATCTAGAGATAAATTAAGCAGTTTACAAATTTTAGCTAGAGCTGGTGTTGGTTTACCAAAAACTGTTTTTACAAATTACACAAAAGATGTAGAACATGTGGTAGAATCTGTTGGTGGTGCGCCATTGGTTTTAAAATTGTTAGAAGGTACACAAGGTTTAGGTGTTGTTTTAGCGGAAACAAAAAATGCTGCTACATCTGTATTAGAAGCTTTTAATGGTTTGGGCGCAAGAGTTATTGCGCAACAATTTATTAAAGAAGCTGGCGGCGCAGATATTAGAGCTTTTGTTGTAGATGGTAAAGTTATTGGCGCTATGAAACGTCAAGGAAAAGAAGGTGAGTTTAGATCTAATTTACACAGAGGTGGTAACGCAACTGTTATAGAATTGACAGACGAAGAAGAAAAAACTGCACTAAAAGCAACCAAAGCTTTAGGTTTAGGAGTTGCTGGTGTAGATATGTTACAATCTTCTAAAGGACCTTTAGTTTTAGAAGTAAACTCTTCTCCGGGATTAGAAGGTATAGAAATTGCTACTGGTAAAAATATTGCCAAAGAAATTATACGTTATTTAGAAATACATGTCGAATAAACCTTTTGTACTATTAGGAAAAGAAATTCCTAAAGGAAAACGCACAGTTCTAGATTTAGAAGTTGCAAAATTACATACACGTACTACAGTAAAGGTTCCTGTTATTATTGAAAGATCTCATAACCCGGGACCGGTAGTTTTACTTTTAGCCGGAATACATGGTGATGAAACAAACGGCGTAGGAATTATTAGAGAAATTATTAGTTTAGGAATTAATAAACCTAAAAACGGAACCATAATCTGTATTCCTGTTTTTAATATTTTTGGTTACTTAATACAAACCAGAGAGTTTCCTGATGGTAGAGATTTAAACAGAATGTTTCCAGGAACAGCAAATGGTTCTTTAGCAAGTCAATTTGCATATCAGTTTACAAAAGAAATTGCTCCGTTTATAGATTATGTAATCGATTTTCATACGGGCGGCGGAGAAAGAGATAATATTGCACAAATAAGATGTAATAAAGATGATGATAAAGGTTTAGAACTTGCTAAAGTTTTTAATCCGCCAATTATAGTTTACTCTAACAACATAATTAAATCGCTTAGAGAAACTCTTCATAAAATGGGAAAAACTGTTTTGTTGTTTGAAGGTGGAAAATCAAAAGAATTAAACCCTACAATTATTAACGAAGGTGTAAATGGAACAAAAAATGTTTTAATTCATTTAGGCTTAATTGAAGGAGAAATAACAGTTAGAGAAACTCCGATTTATGTTAAAAAAGCAAAATGGCTTAGAGCTTCGCATTCTGGAATGTTTAAAGTAAGAGTTGCTAACGGCAGCTATGTAAAGAAAAAAGATGTTTTAGGAGTTATACAAGATCCTTTTGGCGAATTTAAAAAGAAAGTTTATGCACCATTTAACGGTCACGTTTTTTGCACTAACAAAACACCAATTGTAAATAAAGGAGATGCTTTGTTTCATGTTAGCATCGAAGAATAATAAAAAAATCCCAAACTAAATTGTTTGGGATTTTTTATTTTATTTATTGAACTTTGATTGTACAACCAATCGCTCTTGTTTCTTTCTTTTGAATCTCAGCACCTTTTAATAAAGCATCTAGCGCATTTTCTACATATTTTTCTGTAACCTTATCTGGATTTCTAGAACTATTATCTATTGCACCAATATATTTTACCTTCATATCATTTTTAGTAACAATGTATACATGTGGTGTTTTTGTTGCTCCGAATTTTGGATATACTTTCTGACCGACATCCAATAAATAAGGAAAAGTAAATCCTTTTTCGTTAGCTCTATCTTTCATTTTAGCAAAACTATCATCTGGCACAGCAACAGGGTCATTAGGATTTATTGCAATTACCGGAAATCCTTTTTCTTTATACTTTTTATCCAAAGCAATAATTCGATCTTCATTTGCTACCGAATACGGACAAGTATTACAGGTAAAGATAATTACAAAACCCTTTGCGTTTTTATAATCTGATAACGAGACCATTTTATTATCTATATTTTTTAAAGTGAAGTCTTCAATCTTATCTCCTATTTTATAACTTTCTTTATCTACTTTTAAAGTAAAAGCTGATAAAAAAGCAACCATAACTAATACTAAAGTTGTTTTTAAAATTTTCATAATTATCTAGTTTATAAATTTATTTAATTCGCTTTCTAAAGACTCGTAGGTAAAAGATTGCTCGTAAAACTTTCTTTTGTCTTTATTATAAATGATGGTAATTGGTATCGCACCAGACCATGTAGAATCTATATCTTTAATCCATACATCTTCGTTTACATCATCTAATAAAACTACTTTAGATTGTAAATTTCTTTTCTTAATAAAAGGAATTAACTTTTTTTCTACTTGCCTCGGAAAATCTAAACTCACCAATAAAACCTCTACATTTTTAGAAGCATATTCCTTATTAATTTTTTCGAAATAAGGCAATTCTTTTACACACGGTGCACACCAAGTTGCCCAAAAATTTACAACATAAATTTTATCATCTTTCTTTTCTAGTAAAGGCTTTAACTCATCATAAGAATAAGACTTTACAGAAATGTTAGAAATTTCTTCTGTTTTTTTAACTTCGGAATTCGCTGTCTCTTTTTTACATGAAACAATAAATGCTAAAAGGAAACAACCAATTAATAATTTTGTTTTCATTTTATAAAAATACGCTTTTTTAGAATTATTTTTTATCATTTATTAAATTCCTAACATAAAAAAAGCCTCATTAATTTTAATGAGGCTTAGTATTTGTTAGCAATAAAATTAACTAAAAATATCATTTAAAATTTTAGCTAATCGTATTCCTCCTATTTGTAATTGATCTCTTACAATACTAAAATGATCGTAAGAATATCTGTAACGTAAGTTCTCTCCTTTTTTTACAGAACCGTAAACTTTTTTAGTTAATTGATGTACTTCGTTAACCCAATCTACAATTGTACCTTCTTTTATTGCTGCAATTTGTTTTTTAGATAAATCTCTTGCATTGTCTGCCAATTCTAAATAACTCATATTCCAGTTTTCTATCATTTTAGTATCCCAAACTGAATGTAAGTTTGTTCCTTTACCAAACCACTGCACCTGTATGGTATTACCACCTTTATCTTCTCTTTGCCCAATATGCATTGGTTGATGTAAGTCTCCTATAAAATGCACAAGCATTTTTAAATGAAAAGCTTTGTCTGCCTCTAAACTATTATCATCTTTTAAAACTGATATACATTTATTAATTCCGGTTACAATATCTCCGTTAGGATTTTTTGCAGCATCAGCATAACTTTCATTAAGCCCCATATTTACATAATGCCAAGAAGAATATTTACGAAAAGCTCTATCTGCTTTAATTTCATCTGCATAAGTAGACACAAAAGCCAAACTTTGCCCTTGTAATAATTTATCTATTTTTCTTTTTGCTCTTTTAGTAAGATGCCCTTCTGCAATTTTACCTGTTGCCCTATGACCATTTTGACCCCAAAACAGAGTATCTTCTGCTGCTGGTTTCGACATAAAGAAGAAAGAAATCAATAAAAATAATTTAAGTTTCATTTTTAAAATTTTATATATTTTTTGCGAAGTTATAAAAAATATAATTCAAATTAATTTTGGTAACTACAAAATAATTGATATATTAGTGATATCAATTTAATATCAATCTAAAACAAACATCATGAAATCAGAAAAAATAATAAAACTTGCAAATGGCTATTTAATGCTTTTTATAGTTTTTACGCTATTTATAGGTAGTATTGTAATGGCTTTTTATCATAAAACGCCAATCTATTTAATTATTACTTTTTTAAGTTTTATTGGTTTCTTTGGTTTTATTCTAGTAAACCCAAACACATCTAAAGTAATTTTACTTTTCGGAAAATATGTTGGAACTATAAAAGCAAATGGTTTGTATTGGGCAAATCCTTTTTTTAGAAAAAAAACAATCTCTTTAAGAGCTAGTAATTTCGATTCTGAAAGATTAAAAGTAAACGATAAATTAGGAAACCCAATAATGATTTCTACCATTTTAGTTTGGCGTGTTACAAATACATATAAAGCAGCTTTTGATGTTGATAACTACGAAAATTTTGTAAGAGTGCAAACAGATGCAGCTGTTAGAAAACTGGCAAGCATGTATCCTTATGATAATTTTGCTGATGAAGGCCATGATGAAGACATTACTTTACGCTCTAGCGTTAATGAAGTTTCGGAAGCACTTGAAAAAGAAATAGACGAACGTTTATCTATTGCCGGTATTGAGGTTTTAGAAGCAAGAATAGGTTATTTAGCTTATGCACAAGAAATTGCATCGGCAATGTTAAAAAGACAACAAGCAACAGCTATTGTTGCTGCTAGACACAAAATTGTGCAAGGTGCTGTAGAAATGGTTGAAATGGCATTAGAAGAGTTAAATAAAAAAGAAATTGTTGAGCTAGACGAAGAACGTAAAGCGGCAATGGTAAGTAATCTTCTAGTTATACTTTGCGGAGATAAAGAAGCTTCTCCGGTTGTGAACGCTGGTACATTAAGTCATTAAGATATGGAACACAAAAAAGGAACAGGTCTTGCAATTGGCATTGCAATAGGAACAGCTATTGGCGTTGTTATGAATAACATTGCAATTGGTGTAAGTTTAGGAATTGCATTCGGAATTATTTATGATGCTAATAAAAATAAAAAAGTAAAAAAATGAAAGAATACAAAGTAGTACAACCTAAAACAGGATTTAGAAAATTTTACGAACGATATGAAGAACTTTTAAATCAACATGCAAGGGAAGGTTGGGAAGTTTGCCAAATTTTACCAAGCCTTAAAATTGTTTTCGAAAGAGATAAAAACCGTTAATATGAAAGTTTTTAAAGAAGAGCAGCGCTTTACGCAAACTTGGTTAATTTTATTAATGTCTGTTAGTTTAATTGTACCTATTACTCTTATACTACAAGATTATAATAAAGCCAACTCTTCTATTAGTACAAATGAACTTATTTTAAGCATTTTAGCTATAATAGGTTCTGCCTTACTAATTTTTCTTTTTAAACTTAAAACCAGAATAGACGAAAAAGGAATTTATTATCAATTTTTTCCGTTTCATTTAAAATTAAAATTGATAAAATGGACAGAAATAAATAAAGCATATGTTAGAACCTATGATCCTATAGGAGAATATGGTGGTTGGGGTTTTAAAGGTGGTTCATTTTGGAATAAAGAAAAAGGAAAATGTATAAATGTTTCTGGCGATATTGGTATTCAATTAGAGCTTAAAGATGGCAAAAAGCTTCTTATAGGAACTCAACAAAAAGAAAGTGTAATTCAGGTTTTAAAAACCTATGAAATAAATTTAAAATGATCAAAATTATTACATCCATAGTTATTATTTTATTCGGAATTAAAACTGCTTTTGCACAAATAGAATCCGAAGAAATTGTAATTAAAAACGGAGAAATAGAATTACCCGGAACGTTAACGTTTACAAAAGAAAAATCTCCGTTAATAATTTGGGTACATGGTTCTGGTAATGTAGACAGAAATGGTAATCAAGCAGGTACACCAGTAAAAGCAAATTACATTAAAGAGTTTAGAGATTCTGTAAATAAAAAGAATATTGCTTTTTTTAGTTATGACAAAAGAACCGCTTATAAAAAAAACTATCCATATTTAAAAGACACAAAAATTAGAGATTTTGTGATTGATGTGGAAACAGTAATTTCTCATTTAAAAAAAGAGAAACAATTTTCTAAAATTATTTTAGCAGGTCATAGTCAAGGTTCTTTAATTGCAATGTTAGCATCAAAAAATATCGATAAATATATTTCTATTGCTGGCGCAGGAGAAACAATAGATAAAATAATGACTCAGCAAATAAAAAAGAATAATCCTATGCTAGGTGTTATTGTAAAAAAACAATTCGATACACTTAGATTTAAAGGGAAAATAGAAAAGATAAATCCGTTTTTAGTAACTATTTTTTCAAAAAAAAATCAACCTTTTTTATATTCTTGGTTGCAAATTGATCCTTTAGAAGAAATTAAGAAATTGACAATTCCTACTTTAATTATTCAAGGAGAAAAAGATACGCAAGTTACAATTGAAGATGCAAAAAAGCTTAAAGAAGCGAATGCAAATGCAAAATTAGTTTTTATCAAAAACATGAATCATGTTTTAAAAACTATAGAAAAAGAAGAAGATAATTTAAAATCTTATTATTCTAGTGATTTCCCTTTATCAAAAGAATTAATTGAAACTGTTGTTCAATTTGTAAACAAATAATATGGCAAAAAAGAAAGCTTTCGCGTTGCGAGTTAATGAAGATATGCTAAAAGCTATAGAAAAATGGGCTGCAGATGAGTTTCGTTCTACAAATGGTCAAATAGAATGGATGTTAATGCAAGCCTTAAAAGAAAACAACAGAGAACCTAAAAAGAAAGAAGACTAAATCTATTTGTAAGGTTCTTAAAATGCTAATTTATGTTAAAAAAACGCTCAATTTTTATTGAGCGTTTTCTATTTTGTATCTTGTTCGCTAATATTCAAATTCAACAAACTTAAACTAATGAAAAAACTATTTACACTTGTCTTTTTGTGCGCTACTTCCCTACTCTTCTCTCAAGAGTTTTCTATGGATTTAGTAAAAAACATGAAACCTAGAAATATTGGTCCGGGCGGTATGTCTGGTAGAGTAACTTCTATAGATGTTGTTACAGCTAACCCAGAAATTATTTATGCTGGTACTGCTTCTGGCGGTATCTGGAAATCTACATCTGGTGGCGTTAAATGGGAACCTATTTTCGAGAAAGAACTTACAGCCTCTATTGGTGCTGTTGCAATACAACAATCTAACCCAAGTGTTGTTTGGGCAGGTACTGGTGAAGGTAATCCAAGAAACAGTTTAAATGGTGGTTTTGGTATTTATAAAACTTTGGATGCCGGTAAAACGTGGAAATCTATGGGTTTAGAAAAAACAAGACATATTCACAGAGTTGTTATAGATCCTACAAATCCGGATGTTGTTTACGCTGCTGCAATTGGTTCTCCTTGGGGAGAACATAAAGAACGTGGTGTTTATAAAACAACTGACGGTGGTAAAACTTGGAAACAAATTTTATTTACAAATGAAAAATCTGGTGCTGCAGATTTAATTATGGATCCAAACAATCCTAATAAAATAATCGCTGCAATGTGGGAACACAAGCGTGATCCTTGGTTTTTTAAATCTGGAGGAGAAGGCTCTGGATTATATATTACTTATGATGGAGGTGATAATTGGAAAAAAATCACAGAAAAAGAAGGTTTTCCTAAAGGCGAATTAGGTAGAATTGGTGTTGCTATTGCACCAAGTAATCCAGACATTGTGTATGCCTTGGTAGAATCTAAAAAAAATGCACTTTACAAAAGTGAAGATGGTGGTTTTAAGTGGAAAAAAATAAACGATAAACCTGGTATCGGGAATCGTCCGTTCTATTATTCAGAAATTTACGTAGATCCTCAAAATGAAAACAGATTATATACAGTTTTTACGTATGTGAACGTATCTCAAGATGGCGGAAAAAGCTTTAAAGAATTAATGCCTGCTTATGGTGTAGATAATGGTGTGCATCCAGATCATCATGCTTGGTACATCCATCCAAATAATGGTAAATTTATGATTGATGGAAATGACGGTGGTTTAAATATTACCAAAGATGGTGGTAAATCTTGGCGTTTTATAGGTAACATACCTGTTGCACAGTTTTACCATATAAATGTTGATAACGAATTTCCTTATAATGTTTACGGTGGTATGCAAGATAATGGTTCTTGGAGAGGTCCTGCTTATGTTTGGAAATCTCAAGGAATTAGAAATTCTTATTGGCAAGAGATTAGTTTTGGTGATGGTTTTGATGTTGTACCAGACAAAGACGATTCTAGATATGGTTGGACAATGAGCCAACAAGGTTCTGTATCTAGATTTGATTACTTAACAGGTAATAATTATTCTGTAAAACCAACACACAAAGATCCTAATGTAGAATTGCGTTTTAATTGGAATTCTGCAATAAACATAGATCCATTCGATAATTCTACACTTTATTTTGGTAGTCAATTTGTACATAAATCTACTGATAAAGGATTAACATGGACGGTTATTTCTCCGGATTTATCTACAAATGATCCAGAAAAATTAAGACAATCTGAAAGCGGTGGTTTAACTATGGATGCAACCGGTGCAGAAAATCACTGTACTGTGCTTGTTATAGAACCTTCTTTATTACAAAAAGATGTAATTTGGGCAGCAACAGATGATGGTCAAGTTCATATTACAATGAACGGAGGAAACTCTTGGACCAACGTAGCTAAAAACTTAAAAGGTTTACCAGAAAATAGCTGGATTACTCAAATTAAAGCTTCAAACAAAAATAAAGGCGAAGCTCTTTTAATCGCAAATGATTATAGACGTTTTAATTACACTCCGTATGCTTATAGAACTAAAAATTACGGTAAAACGTGGGAAAGAATTGTAGATGAAAATGATGTACAGAGTTATACATTATCGATAATTGAAGATCCAAAAAATGAAAATTTATTATTTCTAGGTACAGATGATGGTTTATACATTTCTGTAGATGCTGGTAAAAAATGGACAAAATGGACAAACGGTTTCCCAACTGTACCTGTTAAAGATTTAGTAATTCATCCAAGAGAAGACGATTTAGTTATTGGTACTTTTGGTAGAGCTGCATGGGTGTTAGATGACATTAAACCATTAAGAGCTTTAGCTGCTAAAAACGCAACTTCTAAAAAACTACATTTATTTGAACCTCCTGTTGCTTATCAAGCAGCAAGACAACAACCTACAGGTAGTAGATTTGGTGCAGACGGACTTTATCAAGGAGAAAACAGAAGAAGTGGTGCATTAATTTCTTATTATGTTAATGTTCCTAGAACTAAAACTAAATCATCAAAAGAAAATAAAGTAAAGTTCGATTCTATTAAATTAGAAATTTTTGATGGTAATAGACAAATTAGAACTTTAAAATTTAAAGCTCCTAAAGAAAACGGTGTACATAAAACTACATGGTATTTAAGAGAAAAAGGTGTTGCTAGGGCTTCTAGAAGAATTAGAAAATCTAGTAGAGAACCTGGTGGTGTTACAGTAAAACCAGGTACTTATCGTTTAAAAATGACATTTGGAGATGTCATAGAAGAACAAAACATCAAAGTAGAATTTGATCCTAGATTAAAAATTTCTGACAAAGCAATTAATCAAAAATACAATGCAAGTAAAGAGCTAGAGAGGTATCAAGAGAAAATTGCAAATGTTGTAAAACAACTAGTTGAAAGCAAAAATACTGCAACTACAATTAAATCTCAGTTAACAAAAGAAGACAAGAAAAAATATAAAGATCAAATTAAGTCTTCTAAAGATGTTATTAAAAAGATAGATGGTTTACTTGCTAAATATTTAGGTTCTATAGACAAAAGACAAGGTATTACTAGAAATCCAGAAATTACAGTTAACCAACGTTTTGGACAAGCAAGTAGATACATCCGTTCTCGTTTTGGAGAACAAACATCAACAGAGACTGTTTTAATGAATCAATTTAAAGAAGAATTTAAAAAAGCTCTTACAGAAACAAACGCATTCTTTAATAAAGATTGGTTAGACTACAAAAAAGAAACAGAGTCTATTAAAATTTCTTTATTTAAAGACACTAAAATTTACTCTATAAATTAATATGCGTAAACTATTATTATTCATTTGCCTTTGCTTTATAATTAATAAAGCAAAGGCTCAATCTACCGCAGAAGATAAATTAGGTACCTGGTTTATGTATAACGGTTCACATAAATTATCTGATAAATTTGGTTTAAAAACGATGGCTCATTTTAGATATTATGAGCTTACAGAAAACTTTCAACAAGAAATATACAGGTTAGGTTTAAATTATACATTTAATCCAAAGGTAAATGTTACACTTGGTCTAAGTTACGCTACAGCAGATAGAACTTACGAATCACCATCAAATTACTTATACGAATATCGTTACTACCAAGATTTAAATTTAAAGTCTTTTTGGGGAGAATTTACTGCAAAACATCGTTTTAGATTAGAGCAACGCTTTATTCATCAAGATTTTAATGTTGATGCATTTCAAAATTGGTTACGATACGATTTGAATGTAAGTTATCCTCTTTCGAAAACTTGGAGTGTTTACGCTCTTAATGAACTTTTCTTAAACCTTGATAGAGGTAAGAGATTTGCTCAAAACTGGACAGGTGTTGGTTTTATGCATAAATTAAACAATACAATAAAATTAAAAGCCGGATATTTTCAAATTAAAACGCCAAATGAAGTACTTAAAAGATTACAATTAGGTATCATTGTAAATACAGATTTTTCTAAGAAAACAATTTAATTATGCAACCAATTTTTACAAATGATGCCATTGTTTTTGGTATCCTAATGATTTCTTTAGGCTTTGTTTTTTATACTGAAGGATTAAAAACTGGCTTCTGGCCAAAATTCTATAAAATAGTGCCAGGTTTATTTATGGCATATTTTATTCCTGCAATTTTTACCACTGTTGGTATTATTTCTCCAGAATGGCAAACTACAGATGCTACAGGCGCTGTTAGTAAAAACTCTTCTCAACTTTATTACGTTGCTAGTAGATTCTTATTACCTGCTGCTTTGGTTTTAATGACACTAAGTATCGATTTAAAAGCTATCTTTAATTTAGGTTCTAAAGCATTAATCATGTTTTTTACTGGTACTGTTGGTGTTATAATTGGCGGACCTTTAGCTATATTATTAATTTCTGCATTTTCACCCGAAACAGTTGGTGGTGCAGATTTTGATGCTGTTTGGAGAGGTTTATCTACATTAGCTGGTAGCTGGATTGGTGGTGGTGCAAACCAAACTGCAATGCTAGAAATTTACAAATACAATCCTGCAAAATATGGCGGAATGGTAATTGTTGATATTGTAATTGCAAATGTTTGGATGGCAGTTTTACTAATTGGTATTGGTAAGAAAGAAAAAATAGACAAATGGCTAAAAGCAGATACTTCTGCTATCGAAGACTTAAAAGAAAAGGTAATTTTATTTACTAAAAAAGTAAAGAAAAATCCAACATTAACAGACTTTATGATTATGCTTGCTATAGCATTTGGTACTGTTGGTTTTGGTCATTTTTCAGCAAAATACTTAAGTCAATTTTTTTCTGAGTTTGTTGCTTCTATAGAATCTCAAACTTGGCGAAATATGTTTTCTTTCTTAGGATCTGGTTTTTTCTGGTTAATTAGTATTTCTACAATTGTAGCCATTTTATTATCTTATACTAAAGCTAAAAACTATGAAGGCGCTGGTGCAAGTAAACTTGGTAGTATTTTTATATACATTTTAGTTGCAACAATTGGCATGAAAATGGATTTAAATCAGGCATTTGAAAATCCAGGATTAATTGCAATTGGTTTTGTTTGGATGACAATACATGCTGTTTTATTAATAATTGTTGCTAAAGTAATTAAAGCACCTTATTTCTTTTTAGCAGTTGGTAGTCAAGCTAATGTTGGTGGTGCCGCTTCTGCACCCATTGTAGCTCAAGCTTTTCATCCTTCTTTAGCAACTGTTGGTGTATTATTAGCTGTTTTTGGATACGCTATTGGTACAGTTGGTGCAATTTTGTGTACAATTTTAATGGAATTAGCTTCAACTATTTAAAAAAATAAAGCATATTTGCAGACTAAATTTTTATAAACAATGAAGAAAATAGTAACAGTTTTACTAGCATCGATGTTAATTTTTGCATGTTCGTCTAAAAAAGATGGAAACATGATTGTTCAAGGAAACATAAAAGGACTTAAAAAAGGAACCTTATATCTTCAGAAAATGAATGATACACTATTGGTTTCTGTAGATTCTGTAAATGTTTTTGGAGACGGAAATTTTAAATTAACAGACAATGTAGAATCGCCTGTGATGTACTATTTAGCGTTTGATAGTAAAACAACAGATAAAAGAATTTTATTTTTTGGTGATAAAGGAACTATTACAATTAATGATAATATTGATATTTTCGGATTCAACCCAGAGATTACAGGTTCTAAAAATCAAGAAGTTTTAAATAATTTTATAAAGGTTAATAACAAATTTAAAAACCAACGATTAGAATTTATTAAAAAAGAATTTGAAGCAACAAAGGCACAGGATCAAGATTTAATGACTAAAGTTAAAACTGACTTTGATAGAATGATCCGTAGAAAATATCTTTACACCACAAATTTTGCGTTAAACAATAAAGACTTAGAAGTAGCACCATATATTGCATTAACACAATTGTACGATGCAAACATTAAATTATTAGACACAATTAATAATTCATTATCAATAGATGTTAAAAAATCTGCATACGGTAAACGTTTAGATAAATATATAAGCGAAATAAAAGCAAAAGAATAAATTAAAAAAACCGAGTTTATACTCGGTTTTTTTATGCTTAAAATTTATTTCGATAAAGTATCAATAATCTAAAATTATCTTTTATTTAACATATTTGCTTCAAAAAAAATCTAGTTTTGCATCATAATTTTAAATTATAATCAATTATGAAATATTTATCTCCAGAAATTGAAGCCTTATCTAAAAAACACGAAGAGACAAAATCTTTAGCTAGAACTAGTGTTTCTTGTGGTATCTTTCAAGATTGTGACTACAACGAAGAAAGACCAAAATTATATCTTAGAAAAAAAACTAGCGAATTAGTTTAAGTCTTTACTTTTAGACTCCATTCAAAATTAAATTTTGAAACTATTATACCGTCTTCATTTACGCCTTCGGAAGACAAAACCACAACTTGCCCTTCATTTGTCTTAATAGATTTCTGAATAGCTTTGGTAACTTCTACACCACCATTGCAAGTAAATATAATTTTACCCGTTGCCTTTTTATAGAACGCTGCATCTTGCTTGGTAACTAACATAGAAACTTTTCTATTAGAATCTTCGATAGCTTTCATCACCAAAACACCAGTACTCATTTCTGCAGCCATACCTTGTGCTGCCCAAAACATACTTTTAAAAGGATTTTGATTCATCCATTTATGTTTAATTTTTACAACTGTCTCATCTTTAGATATAGATAAAACTCTCATTCCGCTTAAATAACCCAATGGTAATTTAAGTAACATAAACAGGTTTACTTTTTTAGGTGTAATCTTCATATTGCTTATTAAGACAGGCAAAGTACCACTTTTATTAATCATATTTAGCATTTTAAAAATGTTAAAAAAATGTTAATTATAGTACTATGTATTGCATAATACCTTTTTTAAGATATATATTTGCATAAGAAAGTATTATATACTATAATCATGAAAAATAATAAACAAAATACAAACGCCTTTTTAATTCACTTATCTGCTTTTGCTGGTTTTATATTTCCTTTTGGCCATATAATTACACCGTTAATAGCGTGGCAAACATTAAAAGAACGAAGTGAATTTTTAGATGAACAAGGTAAAGAGGCAGTAAATTTTAATATTAGCTACACTTTATATTCTTTCTTGTTGACCTTAACATTTATTCCATTTGCCTTTGGTTCTTTTATCAGAGAATTCAATCATTTCGACAATTTTAGCATCAATTTAGATTTAAATTCTCATAACTTTTTAGGAATAATTGGTTTTGGTACGGTAGCAAGTATTATTTATTTAATTGGCATTGCATTAGTTATAATAGCTTCTTTAAAAGCAAAAGAAGGAGAAAATTACAAGTACCCTTTTACTATAAAATTTATTAAATAAACCACATTATATGAAGATAGAAAACACAAAAGCACAAATGAGAAAAGGTGTTTTAGAGTATTGTATTTTATCCATTCTAAAAAATGGAGATGCATATACATCAGAAATACTTTCTACGCTTAAAGGTGCAGAAATGATTGTGGTTGAAGGAACCATTTACCCGTTACTAACTCGCTTAAAAAATGCTGGTTTATTATCGTATAGATGGGAAGAATCAACCTCTGGACCACCAAGAAAATACTACGTTTTAACAGAAAACGGAGGCATGTTTTTAAAAGAATTAGACAAAACATGGAGTAATTTAGTAAACGCAGTTAACCAAGTAATTAGCACAAAACCAACTTCAGATGAATAAGACAATAAATATAAATTTAGGCGGATTTTTCTTCCATATAGACGAGATTGCCTATCAAAAACTAAGAAGATATCTAGAGTCTATCTCTAAATCTTTAAGTGAAGATCCGCAAGGAAAAAATGAAATAATAGCAGATATAGAAGCACGTATAAGTGAACTTTTATCAGAAAAAATTACTGATGCTAGACAAGTTGTTAACGAAGGTGATATCGAAGATATTATTGTAATAATGGGGCAACCAGAAGATTACGCAGAGGCAGAAGAAGCATATTCTGATGCAAGTTATTCTTATAAGAGAAATAATACTTCTGGGAAAAAATTATTTAGAGATGGCGATGATAAATTTTTAGGTGGTGTTGCATCTGGTATTGCGCATTATTTTGATATTGACGCAATTTGGATTCGTTTAGGTTTGTTAGCACTTTTCTTTGGAGCAGGATTCGGAATTTTAATTTACATTATTTTATGGATTCTATTGCCAGAGGCAAAAACTACAGCAGAAAAATTACAGATGGAAGGTGAACCTGTAAATATTGATAACATTGAAAAGAAAATTAGAGAAGAATTTTCTAACGTATCAGAAAATGTTAGAAATGTTGCGAATCAAGCATCAGAAAAATTTAAAGATGGTGCTAATGAGTTCTCAGAAAAAATGAGTCAAACTTTTTCAGCAAAGACAAAAAAAAATAATGGTTTACAAGATTTTTTAGATACAATTGGTAAAATTATACTTGGCTTTTTTAAAATTATAGGAAAGTTTTTAGGTGTACTATTTGTATTCTTAGGTGCCGCCATTATTTTATCTCTAATTATTGGAGGGTTTTCTGTAGGAAGTTTAGAATTCTTAAATATTGATGGAAATTATATTAGTTACCCAGAATTCTTTTATGACGCAACGCTACCAAGATGGTTGCTAACAGTTTCTTTATTTGTTTTAGTTGGTATTCCTTTTTTAGCATTATTAATTTTAGGTTTAAGAATGTTATCTAGTAATGTAAAACAAGTTAGTAGAGCAACCTCTTTATCTCTTTTAGGTCTATGGATAATTGCTTTGTTAATGATCATTTTTACGGCAATAGAATTTGGTACAACACATGCTAATTATGGTAAAAATGTGGTAAAAAAGAATCTTACAATTTCGAAACAAGACACGTTAACTGTAAAGATGATTAACAATGACGAGATCTATTATAAACACAACTTAAGAAGATCTTCTAGAAGACACGAAGTTGAAGTTGATAGTAAGCGTATGGTTTATACAAATGACATAAGAATTGATGTTAATAAAAGCAATACAAACGAAGGTTATGTAATTATTCAAAAAGAATCTTATGGTAGAAGTAGTATTAGAGCGACTAAAAATGCTGAAAAAATAGCATATAATTTTACATTTTCTAATAATGAGCTTTTATTAGATGCTTACTTTCTTTCGAATATAAAAAATATTTTTAAAGATGAAGAAATTGTAATTACGTTGTTTTTACCAACTACTTCTACTATCTATTTTGATAATTCGGTGAAATCATTTTTATATAATGTTACAAATGAAAATAATTTAGACGAAGACGAAATGACTAATCATTATTTTAAAATGACAAACAGCGCTTTAGTATGTACAGATTGTGCAACTGAAAAAGAAGATGATGAAGATAAAAAAGTTGAAGACACATTTTAATTACAATTCAGTACAATTAAAATACAACTGGGCAACTTTATATTGGCAATAAGCGTCTTAACTGTGATATTTACCATATAAACTTAAAAACAACATCATGAAAAAATCAATCAACCAACTTTTAACAATTTTATTTTTATCGACTATTTTAACATCTTGTGGTGTCGATTATTTAAATAAAGTAAATGGTAATAGAAATGTTACTACAGAGACAAGAAACGTTAACGATACTTTTAATAGTATACATGTAAGCAACGGTATCGATTTATATATCAGCCAAAGTAGCAATACAGAAGTTGTTGTCGAAGCTGATGAAAACCTACAAGAAATTATAAAAACCGAAGTTAATGATGGTGTTTTAAGAATTTATACAGATAAAAACATTTGGCAATCAAAATCAAGAAAAGTTTATGTAACACTACAAGAACTATCTAATTTAAAAGCTACAAGTGGTGCAGATGTGTATACAGAAGATGTTATAAATACAAAAGAGATATCTATTTCTGCAACAAGTGGCGCAGACATAAACATTAAAGTTGATGCAGAAAGTGTAGCTACAAAATCTACAAGTGGATCAGATATTAATATAGCTGGTAACACAACCAATCATGCATCAAGCGCTACAAGCGGAAGTTCTATAGATGCTTACGACTTAGAAAGTAAAAACGTTATTGCCAAAGTAACAAGTGGTGCAGATATTGATATTTATGCTTCAGAAAAAATTGAAGCGAAAGCAACTAGTGGCGGAGATATCGATTATAAAGGTAATCCGAAAATTGTAAATAAAAAGTCTTCTTCTGGAGGAAGTATTTCTAGAAAATAAAATAAATCAATCAACCAAAAAATGATTTCTTCAGGTTGTAATAAACCTGAAGAATTCTAAAAAAACAGCTATGAAAACATTATTAGATTCAATTAAAGATTCTATGATTGTAAAAGTATTAATTGCAATAATCATGTTCTTTTTTACTTGGATTTCGAATACTCAAATAGAAAAAAATTCTGAATTTTATAAGTCAATAAAAGGCGATAAGAATGTTTTTACAGAAAACTCATCTAAATTAGAACAACCGAAAAATATAAATGAAATTTTGTCGAAAAACAGCAAACAGTTTTATGCGAAAAAATAAAAAAATTAGAAAGCTAACTTCTAATATGGTTACTAATACTTGGTTTTATTAGTTTACTTGGTAAGTCGCTGTTTTTAAAAAAACAGCGCTTACTTTTTATAACTATTCTGTTGCTTTTTTGTAGTTACTTAAAAGCTTTTTAACTTCTAAATTATCATAAACCGTAGGATAAAGCTCTTTTAAAATGATGTGATAATCATAATCAATCTGCATTCCTTTGATCAAATGAGAAAAAGCATATTTATTTTTATTCATAATAAAAAATAAGCCTGCAAATCGGTATTCTATTTCTGCAAAGCCTTTATGTATTTTCTGAGCTTCAAAAATTACTTTTAAAGCGTAATTATATTCGCCTAAAAATGATAAAACATCAATTAAACCTAAATAAATTTCCGGGGAATTATCGCCCAAACGCAAACAATTATTATAACCAGAAACGGCTTCTTCCAAAAAGCTAAGTTTTAGTTTTATTTCTGAATACCTTCTCCAATACACCGCATTGTCTTCGTCTATTTTTAATGCTTTAGATAAATAATAAGATGCTTTTTGGTAATTTTCTAGATCAAAATAAATGTTAGCTAATAAACCCCAACCTTTATCTAGTAATGGATCTTCGTGTACAGCCTTCTTATAATAGGAAATTGCAGCTTCTAAATTTTCTAATTTTTGGTAGCACTCACCTACTCTAATGTATGCGTATGCAGTAGGATCATCTAACTCTAAAGTAATTAAATAATTGTCTATAGCATCTTGATAATTTCCTAATTGTTCTAATGTTTTTGCCTTTTCTAGATATCCGCCTAAAAAAGATTCGTCAATTAAAACAGCATATTCAAAAGCTTTTAAAGCTTCTTCAAAATTATTTAAAACAAAATATTGTCTCCCCAATTGATGCCATGCAACTTCGCAATAAGGGTTTATTTCTATGTAAGATTTTAAGTATGTTGCAGCCTCTTCATGCTCTTCTTGCATATCGAAACAATACACAATATTATAAAGTGCAGAATAGTCTTCATAATCTACTTCGATACAGTTTGCAAAGTTTTTTCTAGCATTTGTAAAATCATCTAAGTATAAATATTCCATACCCAATAAAGACCAAACATCTACTTTATCTTCAGTTAAATCTAAAGCTTTTTCTAAATCTTTAATGGCTACTTTATGCAATCCTCTTTTAGAGTTTATTGTAGCTTTTTGTATAAAAACTTCTTCATTATCTGGTGCAATAATTGCTACTTTTTTTAAAAGTTTTTCGGCTTTATCTACCTCATGCTCTGTTAAGTGCATTTCTACCATCAACAATTTTAAATCAATAGATTCTGGGTGTTGTTCTAACCCCAATTTTATTGCTTTTTTTGCTAATGATACTTTACCAGAATCTAAATAATGTATGATGATTTCTTCAAACTCTACCAAATCAAAAAAATAAATATTGTTGGTTTTGAGCATCGATTCAAATTTTAATAGAGACATAACTAAGAGATTTGAATTATGATAATAAAGGTAGTATAACTCTAGGAAAACAATTGGCTGCGAAGTTTTTCTTTTCAACAATTTAATTAACAAAAAGCCAACTTTATTTAAGCCTTAATAATTTTGTGCATACATAAATTTACATTAATTTTGATTTTCAATAACTATCAACTTAAATTGATAGCCTTCTTATGAGCAAAAAAACCTTACTTAACTCAAAAGATATTGAAATTATTCTTCATCGATTAGCTTGTCAGTTAATTGAAAACCATAATGATTTTTCTAATACAGTACTTATTGGTTTACAACCAAGAGGTTCTTATTTGGCAAATAGATTAGCCAATTTGCTAAAAACAGATTATAATATTAAAAACTTAGAGTTAGGACTTTTAGATATTACTTTTTACAGAGACGATTTTAGACGAAAAGAAAAACCGTTGGCTGCAGAAACTACAGAAATGGATTTTTTAATAGAAGGTAAAAAAGTTGTAATTATTGATGATGTTTTATTTTCTGGAAGAAGTATTAGAGCTGCTTTAACAGCAATTCAGTCTTACGGAAGACCCGAAAATATAGAACTTTTGGTTTTAATTGACAGAAGATTTAGCAGGCATTTACCTATTCAGCCAAATTATAGAGGCCGACAAGTAGATGCTATAAATGAAGAGCGTGTTTTGGTTACCTGGAAAGAAACCCATAGCAAAGACGCTGTTTTTATAGAATTAAAGTAACCAAGTTTACAAGCTACCATGAAGAATAAAAAACAAATATCTAACTTAAATATGTTGATGTGTCAGAATTAAGCGTAGAACATTTATTGGGAATAAAATATTTAAAGCCCAATGATATTGATGTTATTTTTAAAACTGCAGATCATTTTAAAGAGGTAATTAATAGACCTATTAAAAAAGTACCATCTTTAAGAGATATTACCATTGCAAATTTATTTTTTGAAAACAGCACAAGAACAAAACTAAGTTTCGAACTTGCAGAAAAAAGACTTTCTGCAGATGTAATTAACTTTTCTGCAGGACAATCTTCTGTAAAAAAAGGAGAAACTTTAATAGATACGGTTAACAATATTTTAGCCATGAAGGTAGATATTGTTGTAATGAGACATGGTAATGTTGGGGCGGGCGTATTTTTATCTAAACATGTAAATGCAAAAATTATAAATGCCGGAGATGGTACTCACGAGCACCCAACACAAGCACTTTTAGATTCTTATTCTATTAGAGAAAAATTAGGAAGCGTAAAAGGTAAAAAAATAGTTATTGTTGGTGATATTTTACATTCTAGAGTTGCTTTGTCTAACATTTTCGCTTTACAACTTCAAGGTGCAAAAGTAAAAGTATGTGGTCCAACAACACTTATACCTAAACATATTACAAGTTTGGGTGTAGAGGTAGAAACAAACTTAAAAAAAGCCTTAGAGTGGTGTGACGTTGCCAATGTTTTACGTGTACAGCATGAAAGAATGGATATCAAATATTTTCCGTCTACAAGAGAATACACACAATTATTTGGTATAAATCAACAAATATTAGACAACCTTGGCAAGAAAATTGTAATCATGCATCCAGGACCAATAAATAGAGGTGTAGAAATAACAAGTGATGTAGCAGATTCTAATGATTCTATTATACTTAATCAAGTAGAAAATGGTGTTGCTGTAAGAATGGCAGTAATTTATTTATTGGCGCAACAAATAAAAAGATAAGATGCTAATTACAAAAAAAGAGAATTATATTCTTGTAACTTCCGAAGAAGAAAACTTTACAGAATTTTATAAAAAATTTAAAGATAACTACGGATACATTAAAGACGGACATTTAATTATTCATATTTCTAAAAAAATAAGCTTAGAAAATAAAGATTTTTTACTATTTTTGGATATAGCCGAAGAAAAACAGCAAAATGGCACGTCATTTGTGATAGTTAATTCGGTTATTGATATTGATAACTTTCCAGAAAACTTAAATATTGTACCTACTTTGCAAGAAGCAGAAGATATTTTAGAAATGGAAGCAATAGAAAGAGAATTAGGATTTTAAAAGATAATTTATGGTAAAAAAAATACTTTTCATTTTATTTTTATCGGTTTCATTTACAGCTTTTTCGCAAAAAAAAACTGTAGATAACTTATCTACTGCTCCTAATCCTTTTACAAGTGTTACAAATATAACTTTCAATTCTGTGTCCAATTCTTCGGTTATTTTAACTGTAAGAAATGTTTTGGGTAAAACTGTTTTTAAGAAAACGTATAATACTACATCGGGTAAAAATAAAATACCATTTTATAAAAACGATTTAGCTACAGGTATGTACATTTACAGTATACAGAATAATAAGAAGGTAATTTCTAAACGTTTTGTAATTAAATGATAAACCTTACTATTCTAGGTTGTCATTCTGCAACACCTCGTGCAAACGCATTTCCTACTGCACAATACTTAGAAATTAACAACAAGCATTTTCTTATAGATTGTGGCGAAGGCACGCAACGCCAAATGCGTAAATACAAAGTTGGTTTTTCTAAAATAAATCACATATTTATTTCTCATTTACACGGCGACCACTATTATGGTTTGGTTGGTTTACTATCTACTTATGGTATGTTAAGTAGAGAAAAAGAAATGCATATTTACGGGCCAAAAGGTATTCAAAAAGCAACCATGCAGATGCTAAAAATATCTGAATCTCATGCCAAATTTAATATGGTATTTCATGAACTAACTTCAAAAGAAAGTGAATTAATTTATGAAGATGATAAAGTTACCGTTACTACAATTCCTTTAAACCACAGAGTGTACACAAATGGTTATCTTTTTAAAGAGAAAGAAAAACCAAGAAAATTAAACATGCTAAATATTAGCGGTTATCCAGAAATTGACAAAGCAGATTATTTAAACATTAAAGCTGGTAGAGATATTACATTAACCTCTGGTGAAGTTGTACCAAATAAAAGTTTAACATTAGATCCACCAAAACCATTAAGCTATGCTTTTTGTAGCGATACTAGTTATAAACCAGATATTGTACCAATTATAAAAGATGTAGATTTATTGTATCATGAGTCTACCTTTTTAGCAGACAGACAAGATTTGGCTAAAAAAACAAAGCACTCTACTTCTATAGAAGCTGCTAAAATTGCCAAAGATGCAAGTGCTAAAGAATTAATTCTAGGTCATTTTTCTGGTAGATATCCAGATACAACTGTGTTTCAAAAAGAGGCAAAAACAGTTTTTGATAATGTTTCTTTAGCAAAACCTGGAGCTAAATTTACTTTAAAATAATTAGTATTGGTTTGTTCCTAACAAAACTAAGGTACAGGCAATTTCACTTTCTATATTATTATTCTTTAACATCTTAAGAAATTCAAAATTCTCTGTACCCGGATTAAAAATAACTCTATTGGGTTTTAAATCTATAATATAGTTGTAATACTCTTCTTGTCTTTTCGGATTTAAATATAAAGTAACCGTATCTATATTCTGATACTCTTTTTTCTCTACATCTATATTAACATCTGCAACTATACCTTTTCTTAAGCCTATAGCAACAGTATCAATTTGGTGAGCTCTTAATTTTTGTATTGCACGGTTAGAGTACCTTTCTTCTTTTAAAGAAGCTCCTATTACTAACGTTTTCTTACTCATATTTTTTAAATAAAAATTGAAACAAATAGATTTTACATTCGTCTATAAGATAATTACTTTGTCTTCACTAAAGTAATTTATTTGATTTAATAACAAAAATCCGAAGTAATTAATACTACGGATTTTTTATTTGTTATTTTCTGTGGCCTCTATCGAGCCTTTAACAGCTATTATAATATTTACAATACAAAAGATAAAAATAAGTATCGAATTGGTCTTTGTACCCTCGAAAATTATAAATTTAACAAATGCATTTAAAACAAAAATAAATAGAAAGATGTTTGATAATAATAAAAGTATTTTTAAATTTTTTCTCATAAATAATTTCTAAAAGTATAGATCAAAACTATAAAAAAAAATTAACCTCTTCTACCTCTACCCATTCTATTATTTCTCATTTCTAACATTTTATTTTTAACAGTTTTCGCATATTCCTTTTTAGTTATTTGTTTCCCTTTTTCTGGCGGAGAAACCTCTAAATTATTTTGCTTATCTATTACTATTTCTGTGCATAAAAGCGTTGTATTTTGGGCACTTACTTCTAAAATTAATCCTGGTAAACCCCAATATTCTGCAGGTCCTTGGGCAATTGGTATTGTGGGTGTATACCACGCTTCTACTACAATCATTTTTTCTTCTTGCCCTTCTTTATTAGATGCGTTTAAATCACTCCAAGAAAATTCGAACCATTTTAACTCTTGATAAGGAACAAATGCTTTTGCTTTAAAGCAAGTATAGTTACCAATTTGCTTAGTTTCCGAACCTAAAGTCCAATTAATTTTATACAAATCGTCTTTCACTAAGAACCTTTTACCATAAAACTCTTGAGACTGAATCAACTTGTTATCTGAAATACTTTTGTATTGATCTCCTCTAGAAAAATAAGCTCCCCAAGAATCTGTTGCACCAGATATAGCATCTATTTTTTCATCTTCTTTAAAAAAAGATTCTTGTTTGTTAAATTTTAAAACATATGTTTTTTCTAACCTGTTTTTAAGTCTACTGGCAATTTGTTTTTTCTGAGCTTCACTCATTTTTGCTCCCCATTTTCCTAATTCCATTTTAGATTTTGAAACATAGGTTACTTTACCACTAAAACTTTGAGAAAAAGAGGTCGAAGAAATAAAGAACAAAAAAACAAAAACAACATACTTTATATAACTGACTTTCATAATAATACTTATTTATTGTTTAACAAATATACTAAAATATTAAACAACAAGAACTTTAAATGATATTTGCCTGTTTTAAAAAGATGTTAAACAAAAAAAAAGACTTGTTACAACAAGTCTTTTTAAATTATAAGTAAAATGTAATATTTACCAACGTATAATTACAGAACCCCATGTAAATCCACTACCAAAAGCAGCTAAAACCACAAGATCATTATCTTTTATTTTTCCTTTTTCCCAAGCTTCTGTTAACGCAATAATTACAGATGCTGCAGTTGTATTACCATATTTCATGATATTGTTGTACACTTTATCATCAGAAAGTTGAAATTTCTTTTGAATAAATTGAGCAATACGCAGATTTGCTTGATGCGGAATAAGCATATCAATATCTTCTTTTTGCAATTTATTTGCTTCTAAACCTTCTACAATTGCTTCAGAAAAACGTCCTATTGCATGTTTAAAAACAAATTGTCCGTTCATGTAAGGATAATAAGAAACATCATCAGGATCATTAGCTTCGATAATTTCTGGAACCCATCTTTTAGTGGATGGACCAATTAACGCCAATTCTTTCGCATGTTTTCCTTCTGAGTGTAAATGAGATGATAAAATACCTTTACCAGCTTCTTCGCTTCTAGAAAGTACAGCTGCTCCTGCACCATCACCAAAAATTACAGATACATTTCTACCTCTTGTAGATTTTTCTAAACCACCAGAATGATTTTCTGCACCAATAACTAAAATGTTTTTGTACATACCAGTTTTAATAAACTGATCTGCTACAGACATTGCATAAATAAAACCAGAACATTGGTTACGTACATCTAAAGCACCAATTGTTGGCATCTCTAGCATTTCTTGAATTTGAACTCCGCCACCAGGAAAATACATATCTGGGCTTAAAGTTGCAAATACTATAAAATCAATATCATCTTTAGTTAGACCCGCTCTTTCAATGGCAATTCTAGAAGCTTTTGCCCCCATAACCGCTGTTGTATCTCCAGATTTCGGGTCTATCCATCTTCTTTCTTTTATACCCGTTCTTTCCTGAATCCACTCATCAGAAGTTTCCATAAACTCCTTTAAATCATCATTTTTTACGACATTATCAGGAACATAATATCCAAGACCTGTTATTTTTGAATTATACATAATTTAATGGTCAATATTTTAATTATTCGTTTGTTTGTAATTAGCAAAAATAGTGATTTTTGTTTTTATATCAGAAATAGTTTTTATTGACATTAAAAAACTTCTTTCTGTCATCTTGTCAGAATCTTCTTTTTGGTATTTTTTTTGACTATTGATATATCAAAATAATAAAGTCAAATTTTAAACTATATACAAAATGGCAAAAGGAAATATTAATGTATCGGTAGAGAATATCTTTCCGTTAATTAAAAAGTTCTTATACTCAGATCACGAAATTTTTTTACGTGAATTAATTTCTAACGGAACAGATGCTACTTCTAAATTAAAGCATTTAATTGCTATTGGTGAAGCAGATACTGAATTAGGAGACGCAAAAATTGAGGTTAGCATTAACAAAGATGCTAAAACAATTACTATTAAAGATCAAGGTCTTGGTATGACTGCCGATGAGGTTGAGAAATACATCAATCAAATTGCTTTTTCTGGTGCAGAAGAGTTTTTAGATAAATACAAAGACAACGAAGCTGGTATTATTGGGCATTTTGGTTTAGGTTTTTACTCTGCTTTTATGGTTGCAGACAAAGTAGAAATTATTACAAAATCGTTTAAAGATGCACCTGCAGCGCATTGGACTTGTGATGGATCGCCAGAGTATACATTGGTAGAACATGATAAGTCTGACAGAGGAACAGAAATTGTTTTACATGTTGCAGAAGATTCTTTAGAGTTTTTAGAAGAAAGTAAAATTGAAGGTTTATTAACGAAATACAATCGTTTTAATCAAGTGCCAATTAAATTTGGAACAAAAGAAATTAACGATCCAGAGTTTACACCTAAAACTACAAAAGATAAAGACGGTAAAGAAACTACAGAACCGCACAAACAAATAACTGTAGACAAAATTATTAATAATACAGAACCTGCTTGGACTAAGAAACCAGCAGATTTAGAAAAAGAAGATTATGATAATTTTTACAGAGAATTGTATCCAATGCAGTTCGAAGAGTCTTTATTTCACATTCACTTAAATGTAGATTATCCTTTTAATTTAACAGGTATTTTATTCTTTCCTAAGTTATCTCAAAACATGGATATGCAAAAGGATAAAATCCAATTGTATCAAAATCAAGTTTTTGTAACAGATAATGTAGAAGGAATTGTACCAGACTTTTTACAGATGTTAAAAGGTGTTATCGACTCACCAGATATTCCATTAAACGTTTCTCGTTCTTATTTACAAGCAGACGGTGCTGTTAAAAAAATCTCTGGCTACATTACTAAAAAAGTTGCTGATAAATTATCTTCTTTATTCAAAAAAGATAGAGCAGATTTTGAAACAAAATGGAACGATATTAAAGTAATTATCGAATACGGAATGTTGTCTGAAGATAAATTCTTTGACAAAGCTAAAAAGTTTGCTTTATACCCAACGGTTGCAGATACTTTTTTCACTTTTGATGAATTGATCGAAAAAACAAAAGATACTCAAACAGATAAAGATGGTAACCATGTAATTTTATATGCAGCTAACAAAGATGCACAACACAGTTACATACAAGAAGCTACAGCTAAAGGTTACGAAGTTTTAATCTTAGACTCGCCAATTATATCTCACTTAATGCAAAAATTAGAAGGTGGAGATGGTAAAATTAAATTTACAAGAGTAGATGCAGATCATGTAGATAACTTAATTAAGAAAGACGATAACGTTATTTCTAAATTAACAGAAGAAGAAAAAGAAAAATTAAAGCCTATTATAGAAAGTGCTGTAAACTCTAAATCTTACACTGTTCAATTAGAGGCAATGGATTCTAATTCTTCTCCGTTTATAATTACTGTTCCAGAATTTATGCGAAGAATGAAAGAAATGCAAGCAACTGGTGGTGGCGGAATGATGGGAATGGGTAATTTTCCAGACATGTACAATTTAGTAGTCAACACAAACAGCCCATTAGTTTCAGAGATTTTAAATAATAAAGATGAAGAAGCTCAAAAAGGATTGATTTCTCAGGCTTTTGATTTAGCAAAATTATCTCAAAACCTATTACATGGTGAAGAATTAACAAACTTTATCAAACGTTCTTACGAGTTAATCAAGTAAAACAACGATGTTTTTCGTATAACCGAAAACCACAAATACAAACCTCTCTGTTTTTCAGAGAGGTTTTTTTATGCAAAAATTTTAAGCTTACTAACCCAAAACTACACTTTACCTTTCAAATTAGCCATTTGCCTAAAACTGTATTTTAAAACCTAAAGTTAATAGGTAGTTTTGATACATAACTTTAAAATACATACTATGAAAACACAATTACAGTTAGAAATTAAAAGTCCTTGCAAAGAAAATTTTAATTTATTTAAACAAACCGAAAAAGGTGGGTTTTGTAATTCTTGTCAAAAAGAAGTTATTGATTTTTCTAAAATGACATCTACAGAAATAATAAACTATTTTAAAATGAAATCTACTAAAAATACTTGTGGAAAATTCACTCAAAAACAAATTCACCTTTTTAAACCTAGAAAAAGAATAAACGTTTTAACAGGAATTGCGTTTTCAATGATTTCTTTTCTATCAATAGGAAATATTCATGCCCAAAAGAATAATCAGCAGAAACAAATAAAAAAACTAAATAATATAACTTTAAAAGGTACAGTGTCTGATAACAACGATTTTTTACCTGGAGTTAGTGTTATGTTAGAAGGAAGTAACATTGGTACAGAAACTAATTTTGATGGAGAATTTACATTTCCTAAAAAATTACAAAAAGGAGATGTAATTGTATTTTCTTATTTGGGGTATGTTACAAAAAAAGTAAAAGTAACCTCTAACAATAATAGTTCTAAAGTTTTTATGAATATTAAATTTGAAGAAGATAATTATGTATTAATGGGAGCTGTAGACGTGAGAAATGTTTATAAATCTCAAAAGAAATCTTAGTTTCTTATGAAGTATTTTATACTTTTTGTATTCTTTTTAATTTCTATCGAGATTCATGCGCAGCTTAATGATTTTAAAAACATAAATTTTACAAAAGCAGATAGTATTGCTAAATTATACAATGGTGAAAACTTAAAAAACTTACCAATGTTAACTTATAATTTAACAATAAACTTAGAAACAGATGTAGAAAAATTTAGAGCTATATACTCATGGATTTGTATGAATATAAAAGCTGATTATTATATGTATAAGCGAATTAATAGCGCTAGAAAAAGACATAAAAAAGATAGTATTGCTTATGCAATTTGGAACAAAAATTATTCTAAAAAAGTTTTTAAGAGGTTATTGAACAACAAAAAAACAATGTGTACTGGTTATGCGTACTTATTAAAAGTGATGACAAACTTAATAAATATAGAGTGCAAGATAGTTAACGGTTATGTTAGAAACTCAAGTAGCAACGTACTAACGTTAGAAAACCCAAACCATTCTTGGAATGCTGTAAAAATTAATAATAAATGGTATTTAGCAGATGCTACATTGTCAAGTGGCTATTTAGATTTAAATAACAATGCATTTGTTTTCGATTATAATGATGGATACTTTTTACAAAATCCGTTAATATATTCTAAAACACATTATCCGTTTAAAAAGAAATGGTTTTTAATAGATAACAACAGTAAATCAAAAAATAATTTTACAGAAAATCCAATTGTTTATGGTGGCGCTTTTAAATACGGAATTTACCCAACCAAATCTTTAAAACTAAATAACGATGTATCTAAAAATTATTCTTGCTTTATAAACTTTCACACTTCGAAAACCATAAATCCAAAGAAATTAAAATTAAAAGTTAATGAAGGTAACGAGGTTCTCAACTTAAAGTTAGATATACAAAACTCAAGTCAAATTGCAATTAAACATCAATTTAAAAAAACAGGCAAATTTGACATACATCTATATTATAATAATGAAATAATTACAAGTTCAACTTTTAACGTTTTAGAATAAATTTACATTTTGAACATCAATCTATTTTAACACTTTAAAAATAAACAGTAATTTTATATTTTTAAACATAATAGATATGAAGTGGAGAAGTAATAGAAGAAGTACAAATGTAGATGATAGAAGAGGTGCTTCTTCTGGTAGAAGTTCTGGTGGCGGATTAAACCCAATGCTAATTGGTTTGCTATTAAAATTAGTTACTTCTAAAAAAGGGTTAATTATTGTGGCAATAGTTGCAGGTGTAATGTATTTTACAGGCAATAATCCTCTAAACTTTTTAACCGGAAATACCAATAATCAAATACAAAATACTACTTATAAAGGTTCTGCTAAAGAAAATGAATTAGCAGCATTTAGTAATCGTGTTTTAAGAAGTACAGAAGACGTTTGGAATAAAATTATTCCGAATTACAAAGAGCCTACACTAGTGCTTTTTACAGGTTCGGTAACTTCTGCTTGTGGTGGTGCATCTAGCGCAACTGGTCCTTTCTATTGCCCTGGTGATGATAAATTATACATCGATTTAAGTTTTTTTGAAGAAATGGCAAGAAAACTAAATGCGCCTGGAGATTTTGCACAAGCTTATGTAATTGCGCATGAAGTTGGGCATCATATTCAGAACTTAACTGGTATGAATAGAAAAGTACAATCGATGCGAGGTAAAATTAGCCAAACAGAATACAATAAACTTTCTGTAATGCTAGAATTACAAGCAGACTTTTATGCTGGCGTTTGGGCACATCATGCTAAAAACATGGAATTGATTTTAGACTCCGGAGATTTAAAAGAAGCCTTAAACGCTGCTCATGCAATTGGCGACGATCGTTTACAAAAACAATCTACAGGTAGAGTTGTACCAGATTCTTTTACACATGGTACTTCTGCACAAAGAATGCGTTGGTTTAAAAAAGGTTTTGAAACTGGCGATGTAAACCAAGGTGATACTTTTAACGCTCGTTCTTTATAATTACAATATGTTTACTATTAGAAAAGCGACCAACAAAGACGTTAAAAAATTAACCGAAGTTGGTAAAAAAGCATTTTACTTACCGCATAAAGATGCAATACCTAAGCATATAATGGATGTGTATCTTAAAGAGAATTTTAATGAAGAAAACATCATCGCTGAAATTAATAATAAAAATTTCGAGTATCGTTTGTTATATGTTGATGATACTTTAGCCGGATTTTCTAAAATTATTTTGAATCAGAAAAATGAAAATATCAATCTAGAAAACGTCACCAAAATGGAACGTTTGTATTTAGTAGAAGATTTTTTTGGCAAAGGTTTAGGAAAAGAACTCTTTAAATACAATCTAGATTTTATTCAAAAAGAAAATCAGAAAGGAATTTGGCTTTACGTTTGGATTAAAAACTTTAGAGCCATCGATTTTTATAAAAAAGTAGGATTTAAAAAAATTGCTTCTTATGATTTTCCAATATCAGCCACAGAAACTAGACCTAACTATTTATTATTTCTAGAATTTTAAAAACGTTAATCTTACAGTTATTTGCGTTCAATTATACTTTTAATTTACAATATCTTTGATATATAAATCTAAACGTTATGAAAAAAACAGCATTAATTACAGGAGCAAGTAGCGGAATCGGAAAAGAATTTGCAAAAATTCATGCAAAAACTGGTGGCAATTTAGTTATTGTTGCTAGAAGTAAAGATAAACTATTAGCTTTAAAAGAAGCGTTAGAAAAAGAATATAAAATACACGTATCTGTTATAGAGAAAGATTTAACAGAAAAGGATGCTGCAAAAGAGGTTTTCAATTTTGTAAAGTATAGCAAAATAGAAATCGACTATTTAATTAACAATGCGGGTTTTGGTGGAATTGGTAAATTTCATGAAAGAAAGTTAGAAGAAGACCTAAACATGATTCAATTAAACGTTGTTGCACTTACGGCATTAACAAGATTGTTTTTACCAACTTTTGTAGAAAAAAATAGCGGTAAAATATTAAATGTATCTTCTACTGCTAGTTTAATGGCAGGTCCTATGCAAGCTGTGTATTTTGCAACAAAGGCTTATGTAACTTCTTTTAGCAATGCTATTGCAGAAGAATTATCAGAAACAAACGTAACCGTTACCACATTAATGCCAGGTGCTACAGAAACCTATTTTGGTAAAACTTCTGGTATGGACAAAACTTCTCTATTTAAAAATACTGCAGATGCAAATTCTGTTGCTAAAGATGGTTATAATGCAATGCTTAATGGAGATTTAGATGTAATATCTGGCGTAAGTTTAGCGCAGAAACTAATGCTAAAAGCAATACCTATAACACCCAAAAAAGTGTTGTTAAAACAAGTGAAGAAAATGCAAGATCCTAATTCATAAAAAACAATTAGAGACTAATATATCAAAAAGCAACTACACTATTTTTTGTAAAAAAATGAAGTAGTTGTTTTTTATTTAAAACATTAATCGTAATATTGCAATAAACAAATACGAATGGGATTAACGAAGTCAGAAATATTTACAGAACAACAAAATGAAATTGCTGCCATTGCCAAAGTATTAGGGCATCCGGCAAGAATTGCCATTCTAGAACATATTATAAAACTAAATACTTGTGTTTGCGGAGACTTGGTAAAAGAAATAGGACTCGCACAACCTACAATTTCACAACATTTAAAAGAATTGAAAAAAGTAGGTATTATAAAAGGTACTATAGAAGGTACAAGTGTTTGCTATTGCATAAACGAAGATAACTGGAATAGAATTACATCTATATTAAATCAATTTTTAAATAAAACGCCAACCAACAACTGTTGTTAATCTTAAGTCTAATGGAAAAAAAAGTGTACGATAAAATAGAAAATACTATTTTAAACTTAAATGTAGAAACCATTTCTACGGATAGAAAAAATGTTTTACAACCGCTTATAGATTTTGTACAAAGTAAAGTTACTGCTAATAAAGATGCGAATATTAACTTTATATGTACACACAATTCTAGAAGAAGCCATTTAACGCAAATATGGGCACAAACACTTGCCAACTATTTTAATTTTAAAAATGTTACCACTTATTCTGGTGGTACAGAGGCTACAGCAATGTTTCCTATGGTTGCAGAAACTTTAAAAAATACAGGTTTCGAAATTTTAGAATTGTCTGAAAGTAAAAACCCTGTATATGCAATAAAGTTTAACGACAACACAAATCCTATAATTGGTTTTTCTAAAAAATACGATGCAAAATTTAATCCTGCTTCTGGTTTTGCAGCAATCATGACGTGTTCTCAAGCAGATGGTGGTTGTCCTTTTATTGCTGGTGCAGAAAAAAGAATACCAATTACTTACGATGACCCAAAAATGTTTGACAATACACAACAACAAGCAGAAAAATACCAAGAAAGAAGTTTACAAATAGCAACAGAAATGTTCTATATATTTTCTAACATAAAAAAGTAACCTTATGAAATTATCAGAAATTAAAAATCACTTAAAAGGTTTAGAAACCATAGGTTTTATACTACCTAACGGAGAGTTGGTAGCAAGTCATTTTCACGTTACAGAAGTTGGTAAAATCACCAAAGATTTTATTGATTGTGGTGGCAAGGTTAGAAATGAAACAGTTATCAATTTTCAATTGTGGGAAGAGAATGATTACGACCATAGATTGCATCCAGAGAAATTGATAAATATTATTGAGTTATCAGAAAAAAAGTTTCAGTTTGATGATTTAGAAATCGAAGTTGAATATCAAGGTAAAGAAACTATTGGTAAATACGGATTGGATTTTGACGGAACAAACTTTTTGTTAACATCTAAAGTTACCGCTTGTTTAGCCCCAGATGCTTGCGGGATAACACCTTCGAAACCAAAATTGCAATTTTCAGAATTAAATAGCGGTGCAACAAGTTGCAGTCCTAACTCTGGTTGTTGTTAATCAATACCTTTAAAAAGCAAAAAAACTGTTATCTAACATAGATAACAGTTTTTTTTATTTCATAATATCGACTATAACAAATCGTCTGAATCTACGTCTTTCGAGTTTTCAGAATAAGTCCTCCATTTTTCTAAACACTCTGTAATATCCGAAGGTATTTCAGAATTAAACTGCATAAACTCGCCCGTAGTTGGGTGTGTAAAACCTAAGGTTTTTGCGTGCAATGCTTGTCTTGGTAATACTTGAAAACAGTTATTTACAAATTGTTTGTATTTTGTAAAAGTGGTTCCTTTTAAAATAGCATTACCACCGTAACGTTCGTCGTTAAAAAGTGTATGCCCAATATGCTTAAAATGTGCTCTAATTTGGTGCGTTCTACCTGTTTCTAATTTACATTGTACTAAGGTTACGTAGGTAAGTCTTTCTAAAACTTTAAAATGAGTAACAGCGTGTTTACCAAATTCCCCATCAGGAAAAACAGCCATTTGCAATCGGTTTTTTAAACTTCTACCAATATTGCCTTCAATTCTTCCTTCATCTTCATCTATATTACCCCAAACTAAGGCATAATATAAACGTTCTGTTGTTCTGTCATAAAATTGTTTAGATAAATGCGCCATTGCAAATTCTGTCTTTGCAACAACCAACAAACCACTAGTATCTTTATCTATTCGATGCACCAAACCTGGTCTTTCGTTAGAGTTGGTTGGTAAATTTTCTATATGATGAATTAGACCGTTTACCAAAGTACCAGAATAATTACCATGCCCAGGATGCACAACCATACCTGCGGGTTTATTTACTACAATAACAGCATCATCTTCATACACAATATCGATAGGAATATCTTCTGCTACCAAAAGATTTTCTGCTGGCGGATACGCCAACACAACACGAACTACATCGTGTGGTTTTACTTTATGATTCGATTTTACAGCAACATCATTTACCAAAACATTACCTGCTTTTGCCGCTTGTTGTACTTTGTTACGTGTAGCATTTTCAATAAAATTCATTAAAAACTTATCTACTCTTAAAGGCACTTGCCCTTCACTAGCAGTAAACCTATGGTGCTCGTACAACTCTTCCTTTTCTAAATCTTGATTTTGATTTTCTTGCAAACCGATTTTCTTTATTTCTAATTAATTACTTACTACTCGCAATACAACAATAAAAAGTAAATTAATTACCGTTACCGTCTCCTAGCACTAAATCTACAATAGAGTTTAAAGGCAGTTTATCGCCTTCATTTAAAACTTTTCCTTTGTAGCGCAAACCTCTAACAACATCTTTACCAATATCATTTACATACGTATAGTTTGTACCAACAATTAAGCCCATTGCTCTTAATTGAGAAGATGCTTGTCTTTTGGTTCTACCGTTTAAATTCTGAATAGTAACATCTCTGTATTTAGACGGATTTAAGGTTAAATAGATTTTACGTTTTTCTTTTACAAAATCACCTGCTAAAGGTGTTTGTTCGATTACAGATTTTTTTGGATAATCTGGATTAAAGCTAGCACTATCTATAATTTTATAAGTTAAATCTAATTCGGTTAACTTTCTTTCTACCTCATCTAAAGAAAGTTTTTGTAAATCTGGAACCTGTATTTTTTGGTTATGATTGGTGGTAACACCTAACCAAAATTTTAGTGCAAAAACAAACACCAATAAACCGATAACTACAATAGCTATTTGTACAAAAAAAGTTTTACTTTTTAAAAACTGAATTAAACTCATAATCATTTTTTTAATCACGCAAAGATATAAAAACTAAACGTTGCTATTTCTATTTATATTTTGATAAATTTGTTTTATTATTTTTTATAAAATGAAGCAAAATATTGCCATAGTAATGGGTGGTTATTCATCTGAAGTTCACATTTCTTTAAAAAGCGGAAATGTAGTTTATAACCATCTAAACAAAGACAAGTACAATGTCTATAGAGTCCTTATTTTAAAAGAAAAATGGGTTGTATTAGATCATAATGAGAAAGAATACCCAATAGATAAAAACGATTTTTCTTTTATTTATAAAAATGCTAAAGTTACTTTTGATTGTGTTTTTAATGCCATACATGGTGCTCCCGGAGAAAACGGACAACTGTTAGCGTATTTCAACCTTATCAATATAAAGCACACCTCTGCCCCATTTTATCAAATGGCTTTAACTTTTAATAAAAGAGATACGTTAAGTGCGGTAAAAGCTTATGGTATTCAAACAGCAACATCTATTTACATCAATAAAGGCGATTTTATAGATATCGATGCTATTGTAAAAAAAGTAGGTTTGCCTTGTTTTATCAAACCAAACAACGCCGGTTCTAGCTACGGTATTTCTAAAGCGCATACAAAAGAGGCCATTTTACCTGCCATAGAAACTGCTTTTAAAGAAGATTCAGAAATTTTAATCGAGTCTTTTTTAGATGGTACAGAAGTTTCTGTTGGTGTTATTCAATACCAAGGTAAAGTTAAAGTGTTACCAATTACAGAGATTGTTTCTGAAAACGATTTTTTCGATTACGAAGCAAAGTACCAAGGCAAATCGCAAGAGATTACGCCGGCAAGAATTTCTTCTATACAAGAAGCAAAAGTAATAGCAGTTGCCAAAAAAGTATATACCATTTTAAACATGCGTGGTTTTTCTAGATCTGAATACATTTTTGTAAACGACGAACCTTACTTTTTAGAAATGAATACTGTACCAGGATTAACAGAAGAAAGCATATTACCACAACAAGCACAAGCTGCAGGCATTACTTTAGCTGCATTATTTGAAAATGCCATAACTACTGCTTTAAAAAACTAAGAAATGCCGCAGTTATACTGTAGCTAATTTAAAATATTAAACATGAAAAGAGCAATTTTTCCGGGATCTTTTGACCCAATAACACTAGGCCATTTCGATATTATCGAAAGAGGTGTTACCCTTTTTGATGAATTGATTATTGCCATTGGTGTAAATGCAGATAAAAAATATATGTTTTCGTTAGAAGAACGCAAAAACTTTATTGAAGAATGTTTTAAAGACAATCCAAAAATAAAAGTAGTGACCTACAAAGGTTTAACAGTCGATTTTTGCGAGCAAAATGATGTTGATTTTATATTAAGAGGTTTAAGAAATCCGGCAGATTTCGAATTCGAAAAAGCCATTGCACACACCAATAGAGATTTAGCAGCTATAGAAACAGTGTTTTTATTAACTGCGGCTAGCACTTCTTATATTTCTTCTTCTATTGTAAGAGATGTAATTAGAAATAATGGTGATTACACCAAATTAGTTCCGAAACCTGTTAGAGTAAAACAATAAACTACCATGAAAAAACTACTACTATTTGTCTTAACTCTTTTTATAATTTCTTGTAATAAAGATGCAAAAGATACCATCGATTTTACAACTCAATTCGAAAAATCCAAAGGTAAAGAAACACCAGAATACAAAGATATTATTACGTATTATGAAAATTTAGCAGAAGCTTATTCAGAAATCTCTGTATTTACCTTCGGACAAACGGATGCTGGCGAGCCTTTACATCTAATTACTTACAATAGAGAAGGTGTTTATAATATTGATGAAATTACCAATTCTTCTAAAAATAGAATTCTGATAAATAACGGAATTCATCCGGGAGAATCAGACGGAATTGATGCATCGATGATGCTTTTAAGAGACATCGTTCAAAATGATTCTTTACAAGAAAAATACAAAAACACTTTAATTGCAGTGATACCTGTGTATAATGTTGGTGGTTCTTTAAATAGAAATTCGCATACAAGAGCCAATCAAAACGGTCCGTTAGAATATGGTTTTAGAGGCAATGCAAGAAACTTCGATTTAAATAGAGACTTTATTAAACAAGACACTAAAAATGCGGCAGCTTTTGCAGAAATTTTTCATGCAGTACAGCCAGATGTTTTTATAGACAATCATGTTAGCAACGGTGCAGACTATCAATATGCAATTACTCATTTATTTACACAGCACAATAAATTGGGTGGCAAATTAGGTAGTTTTTTAGAAACGACCATGAGGCCAGAAATAGAACAATCTTTAGAAGATAAAAACATTATTATTACACCGTATGTAAATGTTTGGGGCAATACGCCAGAGGCAGGTTTTTCGCAATTTTTCGATTCGCCAAGATATTCTACAGGGTACACTACTCTGTTTAACACTTTGGGGTTAATGGTAGAAACACACATGTTAAAACCTTATAAAATTAGAGTAGAACAAACTTATGAACTAATGCTTTCTGCTTTTGATTTTACAGATAAAAATTCAGAAAAAATTAAAGAATTAAGAGCAAAGGCACTCGAAGAAATTCTTGCTAAGAAAAAGTACCCAATTGCATTTGCCGTTGATAATACCAAACCCACAACACTTAATTTTAAAGGATATGAAGCTAGTTATATAGACAGTAAAGTTACAACTGGCAAAAGGTTGTTTTACGATACTACAAAACCATTTGAAAAAGAAACCAACTACTACAACAATTTTAAAATTACAAAAGAAATAGAGATTCCGGATGCTTATATTTTAAAACAAGGTTGGCATAAAGTTGTAGATCGATTAGATAATAATGCCATTGCATATACTCGCTTTAAAAACGACACTACAATTACTGTAGAGGTTTCTCATATTAAAGATTTTAAAACTAGAAGTGCTGCATACGAAGGCCACTATTTACATTATGGCACAGAAACTGTAAAATCAACAAAAGAAGTTGCTTTTAAGGCAGGTGATTTGTTGATTCCTACAAATCAAAACGGACTTAGATATCTTATAGAAACCTTAGAAGCAGAAGCTACAGATTCATTTTTTAATTGGAATTTCTTTGATACTATTTTACAGAAAAAAGAAGGCTATTCTGCATATGTTTTTGAGGATATTGCCGAACAATACCTTTCAGAAAACCCTGAATTAAAAATCGCTTTAGCAGAAAAGATTAAAAATGATGCCAATTTTGCGAAAAACCCAAGAGCTCAATTAGATTTTGTCTATAAACAAACGCCACATTACGAGCCTGCACATTTATTACTGCCAGTTTATAAATTGTATTAAACTTTTTACAAAGCTATATTTATACGCTTTAAAAGATACTACCCTATTAAAATAAACAACATCAATAGATTTGTAAAAGCTTTAAACAGCGATTACAAATCTATTTTTGTAATAGACAAACAATGGTTTTGCTTTTAATTAGCCCATAAACTCTTGCTTTACATTACATAAAAACCCATCACTTAAAATAAGCAACAAACTCTTTTTTATTTGTAACTTGTAGACTTTAAAACGTCTATAAGTGAATACAAATTTATCTATCAACGGAAAAACATATACCATAAATGCACAAGAAGACATGCCGCTTCTTTGGGCAATTCGAGACATTGTTGGCTTAACAGGTACTAAGTTTGGTTGCGGTGTTAGCCAATGCGGTGCTTGTTCTGTATTATTAGATGGTAAATTAACCAAATCTTGCAGTGTACCGGTTTCTTACGCTCTAGACAAGCAAGTGTTTACAATCGAAGGGAGTTCTAAAAATTTAGAAATCTTAAGACAAACTTGGTCAGAAATTAATGTACCACAATGTGGTTATTGTCAGTCTGGGCAATTAATTGCAGCCACTGCACTACTAGACACTGTGGCCAACCCAACAGACCAAGATATAGACAAAGCCATGAGTAATAATATTTGCAGGTGTGGTACTTTTACTCGTATTAGAAAAGCAATTCATGAAGCAGTAGCTCTAAAAAACAAAACAGATGAGTAACATACAAAAAATAGACAGAAGAAATTTTGTAAAACTATTTGGTTTGGCTTCTGGTGGAATAATTTTAGGATGCACATCAACCACGATAGAAAAGAAATTTAAACCCACAATAAATCCAGATTTTTTTGAGCCTAATCTATTTGTACAAATAGATATCGCTGGTACAATTACTTTAATTGCTTCTAGATCTGAAATGGGACAAGGCATAAGAACCTCTTTAGCTTCTGCAATTGCAGATGAATTAGAAGCAGATTGGCAATACGTAAAAGTAAAACAAGCAACAGGGCATGAAAAATACGGAAACCAAAACACAGACGGTTCTAGAAGTGTAAGAACAAGGTTAGAACCCATGCGTAAAATGGGTGCAGCAGCTAAAATGATGTTGATTTCTGCGGCAGCCACAAAATGGAACATTGCTGAAAAAGATTGCAAAGCAGAAAATCATTTTATTATAAACACCTTAACTAACGACAAGTTATTTTATGGTGATTTGGTGGCATTGGCATCTCAATTAGAAGTGCCAGAAGAAACTACAATTCAATTAAAAAAAGTAGCAGACTTTAAATATATTGGTAAAACCTTAAAAAGTGTAGATTTAAAAGATTTTACAACCGGAACCGCTACTTATGGTATCGATGTAAGAATACCAAACATGCAATTTGCAGCCGTTGCCAGATGTCCGGTAGCATTTGGCTCTGTAAAGAGTTTTAAAAAAAATAAGGCAGAAAAAGTTGCGGGTGTTTCACAAATTATAGCATTAGAAAGACGTACGCCACCTACCGGAAAATTCTTTGGTATGTTTGGTGGGGTTGCCGTTGTTGCCAACAATACTTGGGCAGCTTTTCAAGGTAAACTAGCTTTAGATATCGAATGGAATTATGGTGACAATGCTGCTTTTAATACAGAAGAATTTAAACAAACACTTACAGAACGCGTACACAAAAGAGGTAAATTAGTTCCTGGTGGTAACGGAAACGTACACACTGCTTTTAAACATGCAGATCAAGTAGTAGAAGCTACCTACCATGTGCCTTTTTTAGTACACGCGCCTATGGAGGTGCCCAATGCTACTGCTTGGTTTCAAAAAGATAAAATAGAGGTTTGGGCACCTGTGCAAGATCCACAAACTGCTAGAAGTGAATTAGCGCACTTTTTTGAAATTCCGATTGAAAACATCACCATTAACGTTACATTTTTAGGTGGTGGTTTTGGTAGAAAATCAAAGTCGGATTTTGTAGTTGAAGCCGTAACTATTTCAAAAAAAATAAACGCGCCTGTACAAGTAGTTTGGACGCGAGAAGACGATATACAACATAGTTTTTACCATGCAACAAGTACACAATATTTAAAAGGAAGTTTGTTAAACGGTAAAGTAACCGGTTGGTTGCAAAGAGTTGGGTTTCCTTCTATTGTTTCTTCTTTCAAACCTTTGTCTGATTATGCCTCTGGTTTTGAACTTGGCCAAGGTTTTACAAAAAATCCATATCAAATTCCAAATTTTAGATTAGAAAACGTAAAGGCAGAAGCCAACCTTAGAATTGGCTGGCTGCGTTCTGTAGTTCATATTCACAGTGGTTTTGGTAACAACTCTTTTGTAGACGAATTGGCCTTTGCAGGGAATATAGATCCTGTGCAAATGCATTTAGATTTACTAAGCAAAGAAACCATAAGTTTAGAAAAAACAGCATTGCAATATCGTACTAACAGAATGGTTGCAGTGTTAAAACAAACCGCTAAAATGGCCAATTGGGGTAAAAAGCTTCCTAAAAACCACGGTATGGGTGTTGCCATACATTATAGTTTTTATAGCTATGTAGCCACCATTGTAGAAGTTTCTGTTATTGATAAAAAAGTAAAAATAGAAAATGTATTTACCACGATAGATTGTGGTTTGGCTTTGAATAAAGATAATATTAAAAACCAATTAGAAGGTGCAGCCATTTTTGGAATGTCTTTAGCCATGTACGGTAAAATCTCTACAGAAAATGGTGCTGTTAAGCAGCATAATTTTTTCGATTACCAAATGGCACGCATGCAAGACTCCCCAAATATACACATACACATAATGGATAAAATGCACGAACCACCAACAGGCGTAGGTGAACCTGGTGTACCTGTAATGGCACCTGCTATTTGCAATGCTATTTTTAAAGCTACAGGGCAACGTGTAAGAAGTTTGCCTTTAACAGATGCTGGTTTTGTGTAATTGTTAAAAACCCTTAGTATCTCTTTGAATAAATATGCAACATAAAACCTTTTTTTAAGTTTAAATATTGTATATTGTACAAGGCGCATACTTACCTGCAAAACAAGCGTTTACAACCAACACTAATAAAAACACTACAACTTCTTAAAATTTATACTAGTATAAATTCAAAAATATACTAGTATATTTTCAAATATATTCTAGAACTTTTACAAACTTACTCCTGTGCAATGTTGCAATTGCTCAGCAGCTTTGCAGTATTTGCTGCTGTGTTGTGTTGTGATTAGTACCTGAGGGGTATCGATTACTCCTTTATTTTTTATAAATTAGTGCTTATAATTTTTCTTATATGGTTTAATAATGAATAAAACTATCAAAGTTACCTGTGCTATCATTTTATATGACAATGAAGTTTTAGCAGTTCAAAGAAGTGAAACAATGAAACTTCCACTTAAGTGGGAATTTCCAGGAGGAAAAATTGAAGAAGGAGAAACAGAAGTTGAATGTATAAAAAGAGAAATTTTTGAGGAATTAAATATCAAAATTGAAATCAAAAATCAGTTAACTCCTGTGACTCATGAATATCCTGATTTTAAAATTAAATTGATTCCTTTTACTGCTGAATATGTTTCAGGTGAATTAATACTTAAAGAACATGCTAACTCTGTTTTAGTTAATAAAAAAAAATTGATTAATTTAGATTGGGCTGAAGCAGATTTGCCAATTTTACAAGAATATTTATCACTATGAATCAAGGAATTTACGAAGAATTAATAACCCAATTAGTATCTGAAAATTTAAATAAAATTGATAAAGATAAATTCTTTCTAAAGAAAACTTCAATTGACAAAGAGGAAGCCTCAAGTGTTTTATCTAAACATCTAGCTAAAACTTTAAAACATGCATTTCAACTTATAAAAGGCAAAGCCGAATTACAAATTGAAATTGCTAACAAAATAATTAAATTACTTAAAGATGAATTAAATAAACAAGAATTCAATGATGATTTAGTTAGTGTCGAAGGTGAAATTTTAAAGGCAGTATTTTCAAAAACTGATGCGCACTTTTCAAATTTAGATTTAAGATTAAAAGAAATCACTCCTTATACAAGATTAACACAAAGTGAATTATTTACAGGTGGAAACGGTGGTCTATCACTAGAAAGTGAGCTTAAAAAGGAGATTCTTTCGTCTAACGAAATATATCTTCTTGTCTCTTTTATAAAATTTAAAGGTATCATTATTCTTGAAAAAGAGTTAAGAGAATTTACTGAACGTGGTGGAAAACTAAAAGTTATTACAACTACTTATATTGGTGCAACTGATTATAAAGCTATTCAACTACTTTCAAAACTACCAAATACTGAAGTTAAAATATCGTACAATACAAGTAATGAAAGGTTACATGCAAAAGCATATCTTTTTTATAGAAATACTGGATTTCATACAGCATATATTGGCTCTTCTAACTTTTCGAGGTCAGCTTTAACAGATGGTTTAGAATGGAATTTAAAAGTTACAACCAAAGAAGTAAGTCACATAATTGATAAATTCAATAAGACATTTGATTCTTATTGGAATAGTGATGATTTTGAATTATTTGATGATTCTAAACACAAGGAGAAACTTCAAAATGCCTTAAAACAAAGTAAATTTAGTAAACCTTATGAAAACGCAACAGCTTTGTTTGATATTAAACCTTTTCCTTATCAAAAAGAAGTATTAGAAAAACTAGAAGTAGAAAGAACGGTTCACAAAAGATTTAGAAACCTTGTAGTTGCAGCAACTGGAACTGGAAAAACAGTTATTTCTGCGTTTGATTACAAACGTTTTAAACAAAATAACAAATCTGCAAAACTTCTATTCCTTGCACATAGAAAAGAAATCATACAAAAATCATTGTCTACTTTTCAGGGTGTTTTAAGAAATAACAATATTGGTGAATTATGGGTTGACGGAATGGTTCCTGATAATTTTGAATTTGTATTTGCTTCGGTACAATCTGTTAAAAACAAATTTAAAGAATACAATTTAACTCCTGATTATTATGATTACATCATAATAGATGAATGTCATCATCAAACAGCTAATAGTTATAGAGAAATAATAAATCATTTTAAACCAAAGGTTTTACTTGGCTTAACTGCTACTCCAGAACGAATGGATGGTGGAGACATTTTAGAAGATTTTGAGAATAAGATTGCTGCAGAAATTAGATTACCTGAAGCAATGAATCGAAAATTGCTTTGTCCTTTTCAATATTTTGGAATTACCGATAGTGTTGATTTAACAAACGTAAGTTGGTCAAGAGGAAAATATGCACCAAGTGAATTAACAGATTTGTATACAGGGAATGACAGAAGAGCTAGGGAAATCATAGATGCATTAGACAAATACACAAAAGACATAAATGAGGTTAGGTCTTTAGGTTATTGTGCTACAATGGAACATGCAAAATTCATGGCTGAAAAATTTACTTTAGCTGGATTAAAAGCTGACTATTTAACTAGCGAAAACAGTAAAGACAGAGTTTATATTCGTCAGAAATTAGAAAAAAAAGAAATCAATTATCTATTTGTTGTCGACATGTTTAACGAAGGAATCGATATTCCAGAAATCGATACGGTTTTATTTTTAAGACCAACGGAAAGCTTAACAGTCTTTTTACAACAATTAGGAAGAGGATTAAGACTTCATGAAGAGAAAGATTGCTTGACAGTTTTAGATTTTGTTGGAAACTCAAAACCTGAATACAACTTTGAAAGTAAGTTTAGAGCTTTAATAGGTAAAACAAATACAACTGTTTTAAAAGAAATTGAGGACGATTTTCCTCATCTACCTTTAGGTTGCTCTATCATTTTAGAGAAAAAAACAAAAGAAACAATACTTAAAAATATTTCAGCTGCAACCTCATTAAATAAGAATAAGTTAATTCAAAGAATACAGCAATTTCAAAATGACACTAATCTACCTTTAACAATCGGTAACTTTAGTAAGTTTTATAATATACCATTACAATCAATATACAAAAGAGGTAGCTGGAAACGATTATGTCATTTAGCCGGAAAAATTAATGATTTTGATCCGAAAAATGAGAAAGAAATAGTCTCTACCATATCGAATAAATGGCTTTCAACAAATTCGTTAAGCTATTTTACATTCATTTTAAAAATTGCCAAACAAAATTTTAATATAAATATTTCAGAATTCAATCAAAACGAAAAAATCATGCTTTTGATGTTACATTATGATGTTTGGCAAAAAGAAGGTGGTTTTGATTCATTAGAAGAAAGTATTAAAACAATTGGTTTAAATAAAATTTTAATTGAAGAAATTAAAGAAGTTCTCGAATTATTAATCGAAAACATCGACTTTAAAGAATTACCAATTCAACTACCGTATCACCAACCATTGAAATTGCATAGTCGTTATACAAGAGACCAAATTTTATCAGCATTTCAACTTAGTAGTTTTAACAAAAAATCATCTAATAGAGAAGGAACAGCATTAAATAAAGACTTAAATACTGAAATATTATTTATCAATCTTATAAAATCCGAAGAAAACTTTTCACCAACAACAATGTATGATGATTATGCTGTAAATGAATTATTATTTCATTGGCAAACTCAAAATTCTGCTAGACCAGATTTGGGAAAAGGTCTATCATATATCAAGCATAAAGAACAAGAAAAAAGAATTCTTCTTTTTGTTCGAGAAAAAGCAAAAAATGAATTTGGTAAAAGTACCGGTTACGTATTTATTGGAGAAGGAGAAATAAAAGACCATTATGGTTCAAAACCAATGAATATTAATTGGGAATTAAAAGAGCCAATGCCTCTTTATTTATGGAAAGATGCTGCAAAATTATCAATTGGATAAATTATTAACAAAAAATAGTATAATTCAACATGAAAAAAGAAAAGCAAACATTATTTGCTATCTATAAAAACGACATTCATTTAGGAAATGAGAAGGGAAACAATTTAAAAGCTGCAATAAAAAAATATCTTATTGCAGCATTATTTAAGAAATCTTTAAATGATAAAGAATTCGTTTCTTCGTATTCAGGTAAAAAAGCAATTAAAGGTATCCACTTTTTATAGAAATGCCCCTCTTAAAACTTATACTCACCAAGAGGTTTCGGGAACTTCTCTGGGTTTGCAGCTAAGTGATAACGAGGATCGTCGATACCTTCTTCGATAACTCCGTCAAAAATAGGAGATGCTTTGTATAAAAGCACTTTACAATCTTCACTTAAATGCTTTAACGTAACTTTTTTACCCGCTGCCTGGTATTTTTCTACCAAAGCAAATATTGCCTCGATGGCAGAGTGGTCTGAAACTCTAGACTCTACAAAATCTATTTCTATATGTTCTGGATCTGTTTTAATATCAAACTTATCATTAAAAGCAGTAATGCTTCCAAAGAACAAAGGCCCCCAAATTTCGTAAATCTTTGTACCATCTGCTTTAAAACGTTTTCTTGCTCTAATTTTCTTAGCACTTGTCCATGCAAAAGATAAAGCAGAAATAATAACCCCCACAAATACTGCAATGGCTAAATCAAAAAACACGGTTACTGCAGATACAATAATTAATACTGCGGCATCCGATATTGGTATTTTCTTTAAAATTCTAAAACTAGACCAGGCAAAGGTTTCTATAACCATCATAAACATAACCCCAACCAAAGCTGCAATTGGTACTTGTTCTATATATTTATCTGCAAATAAAATAAAGGTTAATAAAGTTAATGCCATCATAACACCAGACAAACGGCCTCTACCACCTGCGTTGATATTAATTACAGTTTGCCCAATCATACCACAACCACCTGTACCACCAAACATACCACTTAAGATGTTACCAGCACCTTGCGCTACACATTCTTTATTACCATTACCTCTAGATTCTGTTAACTCGTCTACCAAGTTCATTGTCATTAGCGTTTCTATCAAACCAACAGAAGCAGCTAAAAAGGCATACGGCGCAATGAATTTTAAAGTGTCTAAATTAAAAGGCAGGTTACTCCATAATTCTAATACATTTAAGTTTTTAGAAAGTTCTGCTATTCCGTTTAAGCCAGCTCCTCCTCCATCTCTAATAAAGTCTCCTACATTTATAGAACCTAAACCACTAAATATAGACACCAATGTTACGATTAAAATAGCTGTTAAAGCTGCCGGTATTTTTGTTGTTAATTTAGGCAAGCCCCAAACAATAAACATGGTTAACAACACCAAACCAATCATAACATACAGTGTTTTACCTTGCATGGTTGTTTTTACCACACCACTATCTTTTACAGTGTAAAAACCTTCTTTATCTGCATTATAGATTACCTTTTTTGTGTTGATATCAAAAACCTGACCTTCTGAAACTAAAAATGCGTCTTGGTTGGTATTTGCGTTTTTAATGGTACTACCTTCTATTGTAAACAACACTGTGCCAGAAGCAAGATCTTTTACTTGATTATTCTCTACTTTATATACCAATTCTTTGGCTGTTGTTTTACGCATATTTTGTCCATAAACATCTTTCTTGTTTTCTGTAAACATACCCAACTGTGCCATAAAAATAACAATAGCCAAACCGTTTACAAATCCCATCATTACAGGGTGCGGAATTAGCCTTACAAACTTACCTAGTTTAAACAAACCGGCAATTACCTGTATAACTCCCATTAAAACCACTGCTGCTAACAGGTAGAAATACCCCATATTTTCTACAGGTGTGTCAAAAAGCAATCCTTTGGCGTGCCCTTCTTGTATCATATTTACAAAAATAACGGCTACAGCACCAGCTGCTCCAGAAATTAATCCTGGTCTACCACCAAAAACAGCAGAAATTAATCCAATAACAAAAGCACCAAACAAGGCCACAATTGGGCTAATTTGCGCTACAAAAGCAAAGGCTACCACCTCTGGTATCATTGCTAAAGAAACCGTTATACCTGCTAATGCATCATCTTTTGCATTTGGCATTATTTTTTTGATAAATCCTGTCATTTTATTGTAGCTTTTTAGAAGTCGGCAAAGATAGAATGTTTTTTGAGAATATTACATATTTAGGTAAGTATCATAAACTAAAGCGATGTTTTTATACGAATTTGTTAACGCTATTGCTGCCTCTTTTTGTTTCTTAAAAACAACCTTTGTAATACCCTCTTCTAATTGTGGTGTTAAAGCGCCCGCATACGTCGTCGTCATCAAATACCAAAAGGTTTCTTTTAGTTTCATTCCGTTTTGAAAATAAACATGGTAGGTAGTAAGTAATGGTTGTTCCAATTGCAAGCCATCTATACCACATTCTTCTTCTACCTCTCTTACAGCAGCTTCTTCTACAGACTCGCCTTTTTCGATTCTTCCTTTAGGTAAATCCCATTTATCAAACCTGTAAATACACAATATTTCTTTGTGGGTATTTAAAACCAAACCACCGGCTGCAGAAACGATATTAAAAGTTTTTAAAAAAGCGCGCCAACCTTCCTCTAAATTGGGCGTATAAAGCGTTATCCCCTTAACACTGTTACTTTTAAGTTTGTGTATAATTTCTTCTGTTACAGAATTTTTTAAAATATACAAAGGAAAATCATTCTCTTTTTTTTGAGAAGATGTTACAATTATTGGCTTATCATTTACAAAAACTTTATACATTTGCGGTATGATTTTAAACAAAGATACGGCAAAAAAAACAGCTGAACTTTTACTACAAGTAAAAGCAATTAAGCTAAACCCAAGCGATCCTTTTAATTGGGCATCGGGTTGGAAATCGCCAATTTATTGCGATAACAGAGTAACGCTTTCATATCCTCCGGTTCGTATTTTCTTAAAAGAAGAAATTGCAAAAATTGTAGAGAAAGAATACGGTAAACCAGATGTAATTGCTGGTGTTGCAACGGGTGCAATAGCAATTGGTATTTTAGTAGCGCAAGAATTAGGTGTACCTTTTATTTATGTAAGACCAGAACCTAAAAAACATGGTAGAAAAAACCAAATTGAAGGGCATTTAGAAAGCGGACAAAATGTAGTGGTTATAGAAGATTTAATAAGTACTGGTAAAAGTAGCTTAAATGCAGTAGATGCTTTAAAAGAAGCGGGCGCTGTTGTTAAAGGTATGGTCGCTATTTTTTCTTATGGCTTTGAGGTTGCAACAGACAATTTTAAAGAAAAGAACGTTGCACTTACTACATTAAGCAACTACGACAACTTGTTAGAACAAGCACTAGAAAGTAATTATATTTCTGAAAAAGAATTGATTACCTTGCACGAATGGAGAAGAGAGCCTAGTACTTGGAATCAATAAAAAAAAAGATTAAAAACATGAATATTACAGGAAACAAAGTTGTGATTGATAAATCGCAAGAAGAATTATTTAACTTTTTTAGCGAATTAAATAATTTTGAAAAAATAATGCCAGAAAACACACAAAAGTTTGAAGTTGATGGCGATTCTTTTTTATTTAGCTTACCAGGAATGCCAGAAATAAGATTGGTATTAAAAGAAAAAACTGAATTTTCTAACATTACCCTTGGTGCTGCTAGCAGTAAATTATCTTTTGCATTGGCTGCGGATATTGTTAAAATTGAAGATACTAAAAGTGAGGTTTCTTTAAATTTTAATGGAGATTTTAACCCAATGATGGCTATGATGGTAAAAAAACCATTATCTAAATTTGTAGATACTTTGACAGAAAATATTTCGAAACTTTAAAGTAAAGAAATTTCTTTAATGCCAAATTCTAAAATGGTTTCATCTTCTACTTCTACTTGAAGCTTACCATCTATAGAAATACCTCGAATTACACCCATAAATAAAGCATTTTTACTATCTTTAAACATAGTAGGAATGTTTTTTTTATGCAACACATGTAAATAGTCTTTTTCTAAAGTCTCAAAATGATCAGATTCTAAAACTGCTATCTTCTCTTTCAACTTTAAAATAAGTAAATCTAAAATTTCTTCTAAATTATAAGGTTTGGGTCTTATCAGTTTTAAAGAACTCGCTTTTTCTAAGTGCTTAGGAAAAACAGTTTGATTTACATTGAGTCCTATTCCGATTACAGAAGATGCTATTTTTGCCCCTTTTAAACTATTTTCAACTAAAACTCCGCAAATTTTCTTGTTTACTGCCAAAATGTCGTTAGGCCATTTAATGGTAACTTTCGGAATTTCTAAAGCTGTTAAAACTTGATAAATGGACAAAGAAACTGCAAAATTCAAGTATCTTCTTTTCGAAATATCCAAATCAGAAAAACGAACAAAAACACTAAATATCAAGTTCTTATAAGGTTCTGAAACCCAAACACTGCCTTGTTGCCCACGACCATTTACTTGGCTATCTGTAACAACAATTGTGTAATTTTCTAGAACAGAATTAGATGCCATTTCTTTTAAAAAAGAATTGGTAGAATCGATGGCACTAAGTTTGATTATTTTCAAGTGTTAAATAAAGTGTAAACAAGTTCAATATTACATAAAATAGTCGCAAAAAAATAATAACTTTGCGTTTAAATTAGAAAAAAATTAATGACAAATAAACAAGTAAGTACAGATGATTTAATATCTGTTATAATTCAGGGAATTGAGGAAGTTAAAGGAGAAGATATTCAATTACTTGACTTACGCGAAATTGAAAATACCGTTTGCGATTATTTTATAATTTGCTCTGGTAACTCCAACACACAAGTAAAAGCAATTTCTGGTTCGGTTCAAAAAATGGTAAGCAAACAGCTAAAAGATAAGCCTTGGCACATAGAAGGTGAAAATATTGCTGAATGGATTCTAATGGACTACGTAAACGTTGCAGTACATATCTTTCAAAAACAAACAAGAGATTTTTATGACATTGAAGGTCTTTGGGGAGATGCAAAAATTACAGAAATAAAACCAGCTTAAATTTTTAGATTTTATAAAAAATGAACGAAAATAAAAAAGACAACAACACAAATACACCAAAATTTAAGTTTAACGCTTATTGGATTTATGGTGCAATTTTAGTATTACTAATTGGATTTCAGTTTTTTAGCAGTGGTGACTTAGCTACTAAAAGCATCTCGAAAAACGAGTTTAATGAAGTTTTAAGAGATAACGATATTTCTAAAATAATTGTAGTTAATAACAACGTCGCTCAGGTTTTTATAAAAGAAGAAGCTATTAAGAAAGAGAAATATCAAAAATTAATAAATTCTACATTTTACAGAAAAGGATCTTCTTTGTACGAATATAATTTTGGTGATTTACAAAATTTTGAAAACAGCTTACAAGAAGCTAAAAAAGAAAACGATTTAACTTTCGATTTAAAAAACGAAAGTAGAACAAGCATGTTAGATACCTTAATTGGTTTTTTACCTTTTATTATCTTAATTGCTATTTGGTTATTCTTTATGCGTAGAATGTCTGGCGGTGGTGCTGGTTCTGGTGGTGGTGGCCAAATTTTTAACATTGGTAAATCGAAAGCTAAGTTATTTGATAAAGACACGAAAGTAAAAACAACTTTTGAAAATGTAGCAGGTTTAGAAGGCGCTAAAGAAGAAGTGCAAGAAATTGTAGATTTCTTAAAAAACCCAGAGAAATATACTTCACTTGGTGGTAAAATACCAAAAGGTGCTTTATTAGTAGGACCTCCGGGAACAGGTAAAACTTTATTAGCAAAAGCTGTTGCAGGTGAAGCTGGAGTACCTTTCTTTTCATTATCTGGTTCAGACTTTGTAGAGATGTTTGTTGGTGTTGGTGCCTCTAGAGTTAGAGATTTGTTTAAACAAGCTGCACAAAAATCGCCTTCAATAATATTTATTGATGAGATTGACGCAATTGGTAGAGCTCGTGGTAAAAATAGCATGACAGGTGGTAACGATGAAAGAGAAAACACATTAAACCAACTGTTAACAGAAATGGATGGTTTTGGTACAGATACAAACGTAATTGTTATTGCTGCAACCAACAGAGCAGATGTTTTAGATAGTGCACTTATGCGTGCTGGTCGATTTGACAGACAAATCTATGTAGACTTACCTAATATTAATGAGCGTAAAGCAATTTTTGAGGTTCATATTAAACCTTTAAAATTAGCAGATGATGTAAATGTTGAGTTTTTAGCACAACAAACACCTGGTTTTTCGGGTGCAGATATTGCTAATATGTGTAACGAATCTGCTTTAATTGCTGCCAGAAATGGTAAAACTGCGATTCATCATCAAGACTTTTTAGATGCTGTAGATAGAATTGTTGGTGGTTTAGAAAAGAAAAACAAGGTAATTACACCAAAAGAGAAAAAAGTAATTGCTTATCACGAAGCTGGTCATGCAACAGTAAGTTGGATGTTAGAACATGCTGCACCCTTAGTAAAAGTAACTATTGTACCAAGAGGACAATCTTTAGGAGCTGCATGGTATTTACCAGCTGAAAGGTTAATTGTGCAAACAGAACAAATGTTAGATGAAATGTGTGCTACACTTGGTGGTAGAGCTGCAGAAAAAATCATCTTTAATAAAATATCTACAGGTGCTTTAAGTGATTTAGAAAAAGTTACTAAGCAAGCAAGAGCAATGATAACGGTTTATGGTTTAAATGAAGAAGTTGGTAATGTTACCTATTACGATTCTTCTGGAAACGATTCTTTTGTGAAGCCTTATAGTGATGATACTGCAAAAAGAATTGACGAAGAAATTTCTAAATTAATCGAAAATCAATACCAAAGAGCTATTGAGTTATTACATAATAATAAGGAAAAATTAACAGTTTTAGCTGAGTTGCTTTTAGAGAAAGAAGTTATCTTTAAAGACGATTTAGAAAAAGTATTTGGTAAAAGACCATTTGAAGCATTAGATGCAGAAGTAAAAGTAGAAAAATTGATTGAAGAAGAAGCGAATGTTCCCCCAGCAGCAGAAAGCACTGAGGAATAATCTAATATTCGACAATTAAGAATGAATTTTTTAAAAAAGATATTTAACATACCGGTTAAAGAAGATAAAGAAATCCAAAGACAAGAAGTAAACTTGTCTTTGGATGATCTTTTTGTACATAATTTCATAGAAAAAGGTGGTAAATTTCTATATTGTTTAAAGAAAGAAGAGGTTTTAGAGAACCTAAAAAGAATACTTTCTGAAAACGATTGGAAAGAAATTTTACTAATAAATGACAATTTACGCAGATTTATAGACGAAGATAAAATTGCAATACACAGTAATTTTAAAAAATCGGTTCCTTTTCTTACTTCATGCGAACATTTAATTGCAGATAAAGGAGAAGTTTTATTTTCTTCCAATCAATTAAAGAGTACCAAATTATCAGAATTATCAGAAAACTTTATTGTTTACGCCACAACTAGTCAACTAGTTAGAAACACTGGCGAGGGTTTAACAGGTATCAAAACAAACTCTAAAGATACTTTGCCAACAAATATATCTTCAGTAAAAAATTATGAAATTAATAAAAAAGATGATAATTTTTTAAATTATGGCAACAGTAATACAAAAAACTTATATTTGCTGCTGTTAGAAGATTTATAATATGCGCAACCTTTTAAGAAGGAGTTTTTCTGGAATCATATATGTTTTAATTTTTATATCTGCTATTCTTTTTTCTAAAGAATCTTATATGGCTTTAATTGCATTTTTTGGTTTTGTTGCCGTTTGGGAACTTTCAAAAATGATTCAATTAAAAAGTATAGGTGCTTATTTACTTTTTGGTTTTTCGCTATTTCTAATAATTAAAAGACCTTACAATTACGCTATCAATATTATTTTGGCTATAAATATTGCATCTTCATTATTTTTAATTTTTCAGTTATTTAAAAAGAAAGAAATTAAATTTAAAACAGAAAGAGATAAACTAGGCTTAACAATAAGATATCTTATTTTTTCTTTTTGTTTCTTAATTTTATTACCTTTTGTAAATGAAGAGTACAGACCTTATATAATGATATCTATCTTAATCCTTATTTGGGTAAACGATAGTTTCGCTTTCTTGGTCGGTAAAAACTTTGGTAAAACAAAATTGTTTGTTTCTGTTTCTCCTAAAAAAACCATCGAGGGTTTTATAGGTGGTTTTGTATTTTCTTTAGTGGCAGCATATTTTATTAGTAGATTAAACAACGATTTTTCTTTACTAAATTGGTTTATCATAGCTACAATTGTTTCTGTAATTGGTACAATTGGTGATTTGGTAGAATCTAAATTGAAAAGACAAGCAAAAATTAAAGACAGTGGTAATATTATGCCAGGTCATGGAGGTATTTTAGATAGGCTAGATAGTTTATTATTTGCGGCTCCGTTTGTATATTTGTATATTAACTTTATTATTTAAGTATGATTCGTTTTCATAAAGAAGGGTATAAAATTATTGTAATTGCTTTTATTTTATCTATTGCAGGTATTTTATTGGCAGATAAATTCATTGAAATTATTTGGCTTGTAAAAGTTATTCAAATAGCGATACTAATATTGCTTTTTACAGTACTTCAATTTTTTAGAAACCCTAAAAGAGTTACCACTTTAGATGAAAGAACTATCATTGCGCCAGTTGATGGTAAAGTTGTTGTGATAGAAGAGGTAGAAGAACCAGAATATTTTAAAGATAAAAGATTACAAGTATCTATCTTTATGTCTCCTATAAATGTACACGTTACTAGATATGCAATGAGCGGTATAATTAAATACAGCAAATACCATCCAGGTAAATATTTAGTTGCATGGCATCCAAAAGCTTCTACAGAAAATGAAAGAACAACGGTTGTTATCGAAAACAATGTAATAGGAGAAGTTTTATACAGACAAATTGCAGGTGCTTTAGCTAAAAGAATTGTAAACTACGCAAAAGAAGGAGAAGAAGTGGTGCAAGGTACTGATGCTGGTTTTATTAAGTTCGGATCTAGAGTAGATTTATATTTACCATTAGGTACAGAATTGGCTGTAAAACTAGGTGATAAAGTAAAAGGAGGCACACAAATTGTAGCAAGAAAATAAATAATATGAATAGTGATTTAGACAAAGAGTTTAAAGAAGCTTTCATTAAAATATCTGAGCTTAAAGAGGCAGTTACACCAGATATTATGCTTAAATTTTATGCGTATTACAAACAAGCTAATTATGGAAGTAATTTACCTTTTGAAAACGATTTAAATGTTAGAAATGCATTTAAATTAAATGCTTGGATGCAATTAAAAGACATGTCTTCTGAAGAAGCAAAACAAGAATATATAAAATTAGCAAACGCAGTATTAAATAAAAAACAATCAAAATGAAAAAAGCATTTATTTTATTATTATTAGTTGCAACAAACATCAGTTTTATCTCTTGTAAATCTGATAAAACAACAGCGAAAACAACACAAAAAGAAGACATCGCTAAGTTTTCTGTAAATAAAGCTGAAAAAGAAATTAATTTTACAGCATATAAATTTACAGAAAAAACACCTGTAGGGGGTCAATTTAGACAAGTAGATGTAATTTCTGGTGGTACTGGAGAAACAATTAAAGAAGCAATTAACAATACAGAATTCTCTATTCCTGTTAGTAGTATTTTTACAAAAGATTCTAGTAGAGATTACAAAATTCAGAAGTTTTTCTTCGGAGTAATGTCTGACACAAAATTACTTTCTGGGAAATTAAATATTGAAAATGATTCTATTGGTAGTGCAACAATTAAAATGAACGGTGTATCTAACAAAGTACCTTTTAAATACACAATTGTAAACAATACTTTTGCCATGAGTGGTAAAATGGACGTTAGTAATTGGAATGCCTTAGATGCTTTAGCTTCTTTAAATAAAGTTTGTGAAGCTTTACATACTGGTTCTGACGGAGTTTCTAAGACTTGGAGCGAAGTTGCACTAAACATCACTACAAAATTCTAAAAATTTGTAACAATAATTCAAAAAATATATTATATTTGGCTGTTAAATTTATGTTAACAGCCTTTTTTTTGCTCTAACATAAGTCTAAATTAACCTTTTTTACCCCTAATATAAATGCCTTAAAAAATTACCCCTAATTTTTTAAGGCACTGTCTTGTCTTAATTATTTTTTCACAATCATTAAGTTTCTTTTCGCAAAACAATGTTTATTTAAACGTAAACTGGCCAAGTTATTCCGGCGAAAATAAAATGGAAATTATTAACTCATCCAATCAAGTTGTTTTATCAATTGATGATAATTTTGGGAATGGAACAAACACAAGTTTTTTAAATCAGAACTCATCAGTTGTAAACCTTCCTAACGGAAATTATACCATAAGAGTTTATGATCAATATGGTGATGATTGGAACGGAACTGGGCCTTACGGAAAAGTTTTTGTAAATAACACCGAAACATTTAGTTTCGACGGAAACTTTCCTAATAACGCCTCAGCTAACACAGCTATTCAATTTGATTTTGCATTTGATATAGGTTTAGATGATGCATCATTTGCTTACACAAATAGTAGTTATTCAATTTCAGACACAGACCCAACTCCTACAATTACCGGAGAAACAGGTGGTACTTTTACTGCAACAGCCGGTTTGGTAATCAATGCTACAACAGGTGTTATCGATCTTTCAGAATCTACTATTGCTAATCATACAATAACGTATACTACAAACGATCCAGATCAAAGTAGTTCTCAGCAAAACATTACAATCAATTTTGCTACATCTCAATACCATAATACTTCAAAAAAATATATAGAATACATTCCGGGTACAATGCCTGTAATTATTTCGGCTCCTCACGGTGGAACTATTACGGGGAGTGAATTAACCACTAGAAGTTGTGGTACTGGTGAAATGGATGATAATACAGATATTTTAATTAGAGAAATACAAAAAAAGTGTTTTGATGAATTTGGAGTTTACCCTTATATAATCATCAATAATCTTAGAAGAAATAAACTAGATCCAAACAGAACTAAAAGTGTAGCAACATGTAATAATACAAGTGCAAACGAATACTTTGATGCTTACCATGATTTTATAGATCAAGCAAGTGCAGATGTGAATACTAAGTTTGGTAAAGGTTTGTATATAGATTTACACGGACAAAGTCACTCGATACCAAGAATAGAAGCTGGTTATAATTTACCAAGTAGCTCTTTTGATGAGGATTTAAATAATACATCAACTAATGCTGCAGAATTAGCAAGAGTTACCATCAAAAATTTAATTGAAAATAACTTACAAAATTTAACTTTTGAAGATTTAGTTAGAGGATCTGAAAGTTTTGGAGGTTTAATGCAAGTTACCGGAGGTTCGGAATATGCTGCTTTAGGACATGCTGGTTGTGGAAGAACTGAAGGATACAGAACTGTACCAAGTCATATTGGAAATGGTGGACAAGGTTCTTGTGATGATACGAATCCTGGTAGTAATGCTTATTTTGCTGGAGACTATTATAGTAATATTAGACATGGTTCTGGTAATACAAGTAACGCAAACTCTGTTGTAGGCGGTGGTGGAACTGTAAACGGTGGTGGTGGTACTATTGATGGTATTATGACAGAAGTTAATAGAAGAGTTAGAGATGTAGGTGCCGAATATGTATCATTATACGGTAGAGCAAATGATGGAAGATCAGCTACAATTCCTTATTTTTCTAGAGATTACGCTAAAGTGTTAGAAAAATTTATCGATTTACATTATAATGATTTTTCTAATTTTTCTTATGATAACACTAGCTACTCTATCAAAGGAGTTAATACAACACCAATCATACAAGGAATTTCGGGTGGAGAGTTTTCTTCAACTTCTGGTTTAGCCTTAAACACTACTACCGGAGAAATTAACGTTGCTTCTTCTACCCCAGGAACGTATACAATTGCATATACTGCACCAAACGTAGGTAGTTTTTATAAAAAAGAAACAGAAATTACCATTAATACAGATGAAGTTACTAATGAGTTTACAGTTACTTCTGGTAATTGGTCTGAACCTTCTAATTGGAGTTTAAATAGAGAACCAATAGCAACAGATAATGTTTTAATTCCTTCTGGAAATACTGTATATTTAGATGGCAATCAAAAATCGATTAATGATATTACTGTAGAAGGAAGCTTAACTATAAATTCAGATAAATCCTTAACAGTTGCTGGTAATTTAGATAATACAGGTAATTTTACAATAGCATCTGGTGCATCTTTAATTGTAAATGGTACCGCAACAGGTAACCTGGTTTACAATAGAAATATTGATGGAAATAAATGGTATTTAATAGGATCTCCACTAGCAGGACAGACTATTGTAGACTTTGCAAACAATCACCCAAGTATTGCTAAAGGATCTGGATCTGGAACTGATAGAAACATTGCTTTGGCTCCTTTTGACAATTCAAAAGCAAATTCTTTAAGATGGTCTTATTATAAAGTTGGTCAAGTTGATGAAATTAATGGTGATGATACTGCAGATTTGTTAGCTCCAGGAAAGGGTTTTACCACTAGATTAACTTCCAATGGAACTTTAGCCTTTACAGGTACAATAAATACCGAAAATGTTTCAAGAACGGTAACTCAGGGTACAAACTCTTTTAACTTAGTTGCGAATCCTTATACTTCTTATTTAAGTAGTGCCGATTTCTTAACTCAAAATTCTGGTGTAGGAAAAAGTTTAAAAACACAAACTTTATGGGTATGGAATCAAAATTTAAACGGTGGATTAGGTGATTATGATACAAGAGTAACTGTTCAAAATTTTGAGATAGCACCAGGACAAGCCTTTTTTGTTGAAGTTGAAAATACTAATGATATCAATTTTTCTGCGGCTGCACAAAGTCACCAAAATACAGATACATTCTTAAAATCTGAGAGACCAGAAATTAAATTGAATATTACAGACGGTACAAATATTAAATTTACAGAAATCTATTATATAGACGGAACAACAACAGGTTTTGACAATGGTTATGATGGAGAAATCTTTAACGGAGTTAGCTCTAATTTTCAAGTTTTTAGCGGTTTAGTTTCTAAAACTGATGAGAAAAAATTAAGTATCCAATCTTTACCTAATAGTAATCATGAAGCAATGATTATACCAATAGGAATTAATGCAAAATCTGGAACAGAAATTGAATTTTCAACAGAAATTAAAAACCTACCAGCTGGTTTAAATGTTTATTTAGAAGATACATCTAAAAATACATTTACAAAATTAAGCGATAGTAACAGCAAACATAAAATTGTTTTAGAAGAAGATTTAAACGGAACTGGTAATTTCTACATACATACTAGAGCCAAAGTATTAGCTACAGAAACAGAAGTTTTAGATAACATATCTATTTATAGTTCTAAAGGTAAAGTAACTATTAACGGTATTGTTAATTCTGATATTAACTTATCGATTTTTACTATTCTTGGTAGTAAAGTTTACAAGACAAACTTTACATCTAATGGTAGATCAGAAATTACATTACCAAAATTATCTAAAGGAGTTTATCTTTTACAAATAAAGAGTAGCACAAATAACATCACAAAAAAAATAATTTTAGAATAATCCCTATACATTCAATAAATGGAAAACAATAAAGACATTACAAGAAAAGAAGCCATAAAAAAAATTGGTAATTATGGTAAATACGCTGCTTTAACTGCTTTAGGAACCTATATGATTTTAAATCCGCAGAAAGCGCAAGCGCAATCACCACTGCCTGAAGCACCTGGTTCAAATTTTTAAAACAATTTTTACACATGATTTTTAAAAGTCTAATAAACCCCAGATACTTTTTAAAATCATAAAGAGAAAGACGAACTTTATAGTTCGTCTTTTTTTTTAGAATATTATTTTAGAATAACTACTAGCTACGAAATTGATAATTTTTAAATGTTTTTTTATGAATAAGTTTACTGCCATCCTAAAAAATAGCAAAAAGATAAATTAAAGGGTGTTTTTCCTGTATTAAATAATTAAACAATCAAAAATTAACATACTAAAGTAGGTTAAAAAATAAATCGAAAACGTTTTCGATTTTCCGCAAACGTTTTCGATTTAATTTTTTTTTTTTGATTCACAAAACTATAATAATTTTACATCGTAGAAACAAAAGACTATTAATCAGGAAATTAATTAAAAAAACTCTATTAAAAACCCCCATGTTAGACTATAGAGATTTCAAACGAAGCCCTAACTTCATTTACATAAATCCCCTAGCTTTTATTACCTATAAGTTATACCCCCATATATTTTATAGGTTATAAAAAACAAAAAAGACGAACTTATCAGTTCGTCTTTTTACTTTAAACTACACCAAACATAACATTCCCCCAAACGTTACATTTAATATATCATAAACTTAATTTATATAAAATAAGCTTGTTTCTATTACATTTTACGCAATGCTTTCTCTAAACTTTCAAATTTAAATTTAAAACCAGTATTTAAAATTTTACTACTAGATAACCTATTACCTTCTAAAAGGATAACTGCCAACTCTCCGAAAACTAATTTTAACAAAAAACCAGGTACGGCTATTGGTAAAAAAGGTCTACCGATAGATTTTGCTAATATTTTAGAAAAAGATTTACTTGTGTGAAATTCTGGAGAAACGGCATTAAAAACTCCTTCAAAATTTTCTTCAACAGATTTTAAATATAAATTACATAAATCTTCGATATCTATCCAAGACATATATTGGTTTCCAGAACCTAACGGAGAAATTATAGGTGTTTTCATTTTTTCTAACGCACCACCTTTTTTAGACAATACAATACCTGTTCTTAATATTGTTACGGATACATTTAACTCTTTAAATTTATTTGCCGCATTTTCCCACTTTAAACAAACCTCTCCTAAAAAATCATCTCCAGATTCATCACTTTCTTTAAAAACATTATTCACTGTTTTTGCTCCGTAGTAATTACTACCCGAAGCAGAGATAAAGCCTTTTAATTGAATATCTAATTTTTTAATTTTATCGAAAAGTAAATTTGCAGTCTCTACCCTACTATCAATAATAATTTGTTTTCTTTTATCAGTCCATCTTTTATCTGCAATACCAGCTCCGGCTAAATGAATTATATAATCGATATTTGTCAATGCTTTTTCATCAACAAATCCTTTAGAAATATCCCATTTAAATTCATTCTTATTTGAAGGGTTTCTGCTAAGAATTCTTACTTCATGATTATTAGCTAGTAAAACTTCTGTTAATTTACTACCAACTAAACCTGTACCTCCTGTAATTAATATTATAGACATACGACAAATATATAGAATTTTGTTTAATCTTTTTGTATTTTTGTAAAACAATAAGGTTTTTAAATTAACTTTTTAGAAAGATTTAAAATAACTAAAAGTTGTATTTTTATTATGATGAAAAAAAATAAAATAAGAAAAGGATTTGTTTTTAAAACTTACGAAGCAGAAAACATCTCTCCTTTTGAAAAACTTTTCGAAATATTTAAAGAACTAATTACACATACTTCTGGTGATTTTGACGAAGCAATCGATTGGTTAAGATCTTTGGATGTAGAGTACAAATTAACCGATGAAAATTATACGATTGATGATTTTGTAGAAGACCTAAAAAAGAAAGGCTACATCAAAGAAGAAATCGATGGTAATGGAGTTGGCGGAACAAAAATTACTGCAAAAACAGAGCGTGCTATTAGACAACAAGCGTTAAATCATATTTTTGGTAAAATTAAAAGAAGCGGTGCTGGTAATCATAAAAGTAAATCGCCAGGAATTGGAGATGAACATACAGGTGATTTTAGAGCATATCAATTTGGAGACTCCTTAGACAAGGTTTCTATGACAGAAAGTATAAGAAACGCACAAGTTAATAACGGAATTAACGATTTTAATCTTACAGAGAATGATTTGGTTGTAGAAGAAACACTACATAAAAGTCAAATGAGTACTGTTTTAATGATAGACATTAGTCATTCTATGATTTTATATGGCGAAGACCGAATTACGCCTGCTAAGAAAGTTGCCATGGCTTTGGCTGAATTAATTACAACAAGATACCCAAAAGACACTTTAGATATTATCGTTTTTGGTAACGATGCTTGGTCTATCAAAATTAAAGATTTACCATATTTACAAGTTGGTCCTTATCACACAAATACGGTTGCGGGTTTAAATTTAGCTATGGATTTGTTAAGAAGAAAAAGAAATACCAACAAACAAATATTTATGATTACAGACGGAAAACCAAGTTGCTTGCGTTTACCCGATGGTCAATATTATAAAAACAGTAATGGTTTAGATAAATACATTGTAAACAAATGTTATGCAATGGCACAACAAGCAAGAAAATTACACATTCCTATTACAACTTTTATGATTGCACAAGATCCGTATTTAATGCAATTTGTTAGAGCATTTACCCAAGCAAATCAAGGAAAAGCATTTTATACCGGTTTAAAAGGTTTAGGAGAAATGATTTTTGAAGACTACGAAACCAATAGAAAAAAAAGAATTAAAGGATAAATAATACAAGTAGTAAAAATAGAACTATAAAATATTAATTACTGCAAGTAAAAGAAAACTCAAATGAATATAAGCGGCATAAATACATTAGGAGATTTAAAAAAATCTGGATACGAATCGAAATCTATAAAAGATGAATTAAGAGAAAACCTCATCAGTAAAATGATGAATAAAGAAACCATTTTTAAGGGTGTACATGGATACGAAAATACAGTAATACCAGAACTAGAAAGAGCTATTTTAAGTAAACATAACATCAATTTATTAGGTTTGCGTGGTCAAGCAAAAACTAGATTGGCAAGATTGATGTTGACCTTGTTAGACGAATACATTCCGGTAGTAGAAGGTTCTGAAATTAATGACGATCCTTTAAACCCAATATCTAGATTTGCAGTAGAATTAATCAAAGAAAAAGGAGATGACACACCTATTTTTTGGTTGCATAGAAACGAACGTTTTGCAGAAAAATTAGCAACACCAGATGTTACTGTAGCAGATATAATTGGTGATGTAGATCCTATTAAAGCTGCCAATTTAAAACTAAGTTATGCAGATGACAGAGTTATTCATTACGGAATGATACCAAGAGCAAACCGTTGTATTTTTGTAATTAATGAATTGCCAGATTTACAAGCTAGAATTCAGGTTGCTTTATTTAATATTTTACAAGAAGGAGATATTCAAATTCGTGGTTTTAAATTACGCTTACCTTTAGATATGCAATTTGTATTTACTGCGAATCCAGAAGATTATACAAACAGAGGTAGCATTGTTACACCTTTAAAAGATAGAATTGGTTCTCAAATTCTTACACATTATCCTGCAGATATAGAAACAGCTAAAATAATTACTGCACAAGAAGCAAATAAAGTAGCATCACAAAAAGAGTTTATAGAAGTACCAGAACTAGCTAAAGATTTATTAGAGCAAATTGTTTTTGAAGCAAGAGATAGCGAATATATAGATGCTAAAAGTGGTGTAAGTGCAAGATTAAGTATTTCTGCATTCGAAAACTTATTAAGTACAGCAGAAAGAAGAGCCATTATATCTGGCGATTCAAAAACAATGATTCGTCTAAGCGATTTTGACGGAATAATACCTGCCATTACTGGTAAAGTAGAATTGGTTTATGAAGGTGAACAGGAAGGTGCACACGTAGTTGCAGAGAAATTAATTAGAACTGCTATTAAAAATCTTTTTCCTGATTATTTTCCTGAAATTAAAAAATTAGAAAAACAAGAAGAAGAATCTCCTTATGACACTATTGTTTCTTGGTTTTTTAATATTGATACTGATTTTGAGTTATTAGATGATTATTCTGATAAACGATACAAAAGTGAATTAGATAAAATAGAACCCTTGCAAAAATTAATTACAAAGTATCAACCAAACATGAATGATACAGATACTTATTTTATGAAAGAATTTGTTCTTTGGGCTTTGGTAGAGTATAAAAAATTAAGCAAACAACGTTTTACAGAAGGTACTCAATTTAAAGATCCTTATGGTAATTTTATAAACGGATTATAATTTACTTAAAGACCTCACAGATATAAAAATTTGTGAGGTCTTTTTAATGAATTAAATACCTTCGGATAATCTATATCTAAAACCGAAATAAAAGACTTCACAACCTCTTCTATACTTTTATTTAAATTGATATTACTATCAGCTTAAAAAAGGCACTTATTTTTTCAATCTAAAGAGTTTTAAGAATTAGGTAAATAAAGATACTTAATTACTAAACACACAATTCTTCCTCATTTTTAAAATACGATTCTACTCCACTTAATATTCCTTATATAATATTTTTTGATGGGCTTAATTATCACAATCATAAAAATTAAATCTTAAGCTCTTTACGTCTTGCCTAACCTGTTAATTTTTAATAATTTAAGAGAAAAATATAATTTTCTACTTAAAAATTACACTAAAATGAGCGTAAATAACTTAAAAATTGAAAATGAAATCAAGCTATTATCCTTTGATATAGACAACACATTAATCGATTTTCATACCTACAAAAGTAATTTCAAAAAAGTTTGGGATAAGTACAGAAAAAATAACAAAACAATTCTTACATATAACACTGGGCGTTTAATAGATGATGTTTTACATCTTATTAATAAAAACATTTTACCAAAACCCGATTATATTATTTCTGGTGTTGGTACACATATTTATAATTTTAAAGACAAAGCTGTAATTAAAGAGTTTAATGATGTTTTAGATGATGGGTGGAATTTAGATGCTGTAGAAAACATTATTAAAAAAATAGAACACCCTATTAGCGATCAACCAAGTAAATTTCAACATTCTTATAAGAGAAGTTACTTTTTTCATGATGCAAACACAGAACTTATAGAAAGTATAGAGCAAGATTTTATAGATGCCAACATGGATGTTAACGTTGTATATTCTGGTAATAAATTTTTAGATATTTTACCAAAATGGGCAAACAAAGGTAACGCCTTGCAATGGCTACTTAAAAAACTAGAAATTTCTACAAACGAAGTTTTAGTTGCTGGAGATAGTGGTAATGATTCTGCAATGTTCGACCTTAAAAACGTCTATGGTATTGTTGTTTCTAATGCACATGAAGAACTATATATTTATACAAAACATAAAAAAGTTTATCACACAGAAAAAACAAAAGGAGACGGTGTTATAGAAGGGTTAATTTTCTACGGAATATTTCCTGAAAAAGCCATAAAAGATATAGTTATAGATCATTCTGATGACTTTTTTATAAAAAGAGAAAAGGAAAACATAGCACAAGAAGACACAGACGAAAAAATTGCCTTAATTAAAGAAGGATACATAAAAGCGATAGAAGCTTTAAAGAAAAATATTACACCACTTGGTTTTTCTGCTTGTTCTATTAAAGATAACATACCAAATGGCACCGACGAAAATTACCACAGCGTTTGGGCAAGAGATGGCGCAATTACAGTAATTGGTTCTCTTTCTTTAATAGATGATGAAGAAATTCATCAATGTCAAAGACAAACATTAATTACGTTATTAGAACATATTTCTAGAAACGGACAAATACCTGCCAATGTTCGCTTAAAAAATGAAGAACCAGATTATTCTGGTGTAGGCGGAATTTGCTCTATCGATAGCGGAATTTGGGTAGTTATTGCATTTTATGAATATGTAAACGTTACAAAAGATATTGCCTTTTTAAGAAAATACATTGATGCCATTAAAGAAACCATGCGTTGGTTAGGTGCACACGATAGTAATAACGATGCACTTTTAGAAATACCAGAAGCTGGTGATTGGACCGATCTATTTGGAAGAAGTTATAACATTTTATATGATGAGATTTTATGGTACAGATCTAACGTTTGCTTTGGTAGAATGTTAGAAATGCTGGGTAATCATGAAGAAGCTGGTGAATATATTAGGTGGTCTCAAGTAATTAAAAAAGAAATCGTTCAAAACTTTTGGCCTTCTACGCAGCAAAAATTATTTCAATCTGTATCATTTGCAGAAAAACAATTTACACTTGGTGATACTTCTTATTTAATAGCACAAACTACTCCTTTCGATTTTAGTTGGCGTTGTGATACTTTAGGTAATATTTTAGCCTTTTTACACGGCACAATAGATGCAGAAAAAGCGCATCAAACATTTAAATTTATGTTGGGTGTTGGTGTAAATGATCCTTTTCCTGTTGCCAACGTTTACCCAGTAGTTAGTCCTGGAGACCCAGATTGGAAACCTTACTATACCGTAAATCTTTTAAATCTACCAAACCATTACCACAACGGCGGAATTTGGCCTTTTGTTGGTGGCTTTTGGGTGAAATTTGTTAACAAACTTGGTTTTAGAGATATCGCAATTGCAGAACTTTACAAGCTTGCACTTATAAATAAAGAAGGTATAACAGACGAATGGGAATTTACAGAATGGGCTCATGGCACAACAGGTAAACCAATGGGTAAAGCTTACCAAGCTTGGTCTGCAGCACAATATATTTCTGCGTGTAGTAATTTAAAAATAATCAATACAAAAAAATAAAAATATGAAATCGATTTTAATGATCTCTTTACATGGGTATGTTGGAGCAAATGCAGAACTAGGAAAACCAGATACAGGAGGCCAAGTAGTATATGTTTTAGAATTAGCAGACAGGTTTAGTAGATTAGGCAAACGTGTAGATTTAGTAACAAGACAATTTGAAGACCAACCAGAATATGATCATGTAGATGATAATTTTAATATTTGGAGGATTCCTTTTGGTGGAAAAAAATTCATCAGAAAAGAAGATATGCACGACCATCTTAAAAAGTTTGTTACAAACACTTTAGCTGCCATCAAAAAAGAGAATAAAAAATATGATGTTGTTTATTCTCATTATTGGGATGCTGGTTGGGCAGGACAGAAAATAGCAGAAGAATTAGGTATTTGTCACGTTCATACACCACATTCTTTGGGTTGGTGGAAACAGCACACCATGGGAAGTGATATGGACGAAATAGAAATGGAAAAAACCTACCGATTTAAAGAACGTATTAGAAAAGAATATTTTGTCTATCAAATGTGTAATTATGTAATTGCAACAACGTTACCTCAAGTAGATTTATTAATTCAGCAATACGACGTTTTGTCTAGAAATTGTAGTATGATACCTCCGGGAATAGACGAGAATCGATTTTTTCCTGTTCCTTCAAAAGAAAATGACAAGATTCGTTTAAAATACGATATAAAACCTACCGATATTTTAGCATTAGGAAGAATGGCGCATAACAAAGGATACGATTTACTTTTACATGCTTTACCAACCGTATTTGAATTGTGTCCGGAAGCGAGATTGGTCGCTGCAATTGGTGGAGATTCTCAGCAAGACAGAGATGGTATTGAAAAATTAAAAGAATTGGCAGAAGAACTTGGTATTACAGATAAAATAAAATGGAAAAATTATATTTCTGATGAAGATTTAGCAAACGTATACAGATCTGCAAGTATCTTTGTAATGCCTTCTAGATACGAACCTTTTGGTATGGTTGCAATTGAAGCAATGGCTTGTGGCACACCAAGTGTTGTAACTGTGCATGGTGGTTTGTGCGATTTGATAGATTTTGGAAATCAAGCTTTATTTGCAGATCCGCATAGACCAACAGAGTTTGGCGCAATGATGGCAATGCCACTCTTGTACCCTAATTTAAGAAACGAAATGTCTGTGGAAGGAGCTCGTTTTGCAAGAAGAAATTTTGGTTGGACAGGTATTGCTAAAAGAATGTTGACTATTTTTAACAGCTCTATAAATCAACAAACAATGGAAACTAATATATTTTAATATTCTATGACAAAATTTGTGTGTTTTGGTGAAGTTTTATGGGATGTTTTTGATACTCATAAAAAAATTGGAGGCGCTCCTTTAAATGTTGCCAATAGGTTAAAGTCTTTTCATAATGATGTAGCTATAATAACTGCCGTTGGTAATGATGAGTTAGCAAAACCTATCTTAAAATTAATAGAAGATTTAAAAATTAATTTAGACGCAGTTTCTATTTTAAATGATTTCAATACTGGCGAAGTCAATGTAACATTAAATAATAAAGGTTCGGCAACTTATAGCATTCCACAACCAAAAGCATGGGACAAAATACCTTATACAAAAGCATCAGAAAACTTAGTAAAACAAGCTGATGCCTTTGTTTTTGGAAGTTTAATAACAAGAGACAACGTTTCTAAAGAAACTTTATTTAAACTATTAGAAGTATCTAATTATAAAATTTTCGACGTTAATTTAAGAGCTCCTTTTTATCAGAAGGAGGTTTTAATAGATTTAATGCACAAAGCAGATTTTATTAAATTTAATGATGAAGAACTCTATGAAATTTCTGATTTTCTAGGTTCAAAATTTAATAATTTAGAACAGAATATTCATTTTATATCAGAAAAAACAAAAACAAAACATATTTGTGTTACAAAAGGAGAACACGGAGCCGTTTTATTTTACAACAATTGTTTATTTTACAATAGTGGTTATAGAATTAAAGTAAAAGATACTGTAGGTTCTGGCGATTCTTTTTTAGCTTCTTTAATTAGTAAATTGCGAAATGGTGCTACACCACAAGATTCTATAAACTTCGCCTGTGCTGTTGGTGCTTTGGTAGCTGCAAATGAAGGTGCAAATCCTGTTATTACAGCAAAAGAAATTAATGCTTTTAGTTTGATATAATTATTACATTAATTATGCAATGCGTATTTACCTTTCTTGTATTTAGAACTTGGTATACTATCTAATATAAACGGAATTGAAACCAAACCATTTTTTGTTGGTTTATAAATAGTAAAATGCAAATGCGGTTCTGAAGAAAAACCTGTATTACCAGAATAACCAATAATTTGACCTTTCTTTATAGTATCACCCAATTTAACTAACACGCCATCTTTCTTAAAGTGCGCATATTGAACATAAGTATCGTCTTTATGTATTGCAAAAACAACATTTGCTTTGTTTAGATACTTTTTACTTGTACCATTTTTTTCAAAATGATTTTTTACATCTACAACTATGGCATCTCTTATAGCACATACTTCTTGCCCAATTTTCATTTTAAAATCTATAGCATATTTTGATGTTATTTTATTGTGAGAATAACTACCAAAATTACCTTGTAAAACTCTATAACGTTTCCCTTTTAAAAAAGGCAATTGGTAATTATAAAGCGTATCATAATTCTTTAAATTAGAAGTACCATAATAACCATAGAATTTGTAGTGCTCTAATATATAATTGGTATCAACAACAGATTTATTGAATTTTAATAAGATTTTTTCACTCTTCTTATCAATATCTATAAATTGTTCTTTGGCAGCTCTATCTACTATTTTAATAAATATAGGAGAAACATTCTTGTTTTTGGTAGTTACAAAAATTGAATCTGTAGTTAGATTGAATTTAATATAATTTGGTTTTTTATATGTTTCTGAACACGAGACTAATAAAAAACCAATAATTAAAATTCTAAAATTCACTTTATCTCCATATTTTATTCGGAAAAACTACAACACTTTCATGACCGTTCTCTCCTACTGCAGAAACACCAAAAAAGAAATTATCTATAACAATACCTTCTAAAGTAAACTCTGTAGTTTCTACATATCTAGAATGATCCCAGGTTGGTGAAGTTGTATCTCTCCAATAAATCTTGTAACCTTTAGCTCCGTCAACTTTACTCCATTTTAATTTTGCACTAGCTTGTACAATTCCGCCAATGGCAACTTCTTTAGGAGCTTCTGGTGCCCACGCTAAACTTGCTAAATTAATTGCATTTACAGCCGTTAATTTTTTAGCATACGGAAAATTAACATGCTCAAAAGTATCACCATAATTAATTCCGTTTTCGGTTCTAATATCTTGGTGCTGCTGTGTGTAATTTTCATGAGCTTCCATAATTCTAATTCCTGCAAAACCTAAATCGTTAAAAGGTCTATGATGCCCACCTCTACCAAATCTATCCAATCTATAAATCATCATCGGATTCATTTCTGGCATATATGTTTTTACATTATTATGAATATATCTTGCCAACTGTCTAGAAATACCATCTACTTCTCCACCATAAAAACGTCTCATTCTTCTTTGTCTTTCAGATTCATTTGCTGGCACTGGTTCAGAAAAAATTCTAAAAGATCTGTTATCAATTACTCCATCAACTCCTTCGATATTACCAATCATATCATTGTTTAAAATTCCGATAATATCCCAATTATTATCTTTTGCATATTTGGCTAAACCTGCACCTCCAAAAAGGCCTTGCTCTTCACCCGATAGACCAACATAAATAATACTACTTTCAAATTTATATTTACTTAAAACTCTTGCCGCTTCAATGGTTCCTGCCATTCCAGATGCGTTGTCGTTTGCTCCGGGTGCATCCGTTGTAAAATCCATAGTATTACTAGCTCTCGAATCTATATCACCACTCATAATAACATATTTGTTTGGATATTTTGTTCCTTTTTGAACCGCAACAACATTTACAACCCAAGCATCATGTGGCACTCTTCCGTTTCCTTTTTTAGTAACAAAATCTTTCTGATAAAACACATCAATACAATTGTTGCAGTCTTTAGAAATAGATTCGAATTCAGATTTTATCCATCTTCTTGCAGCGCCAATACCACGTGTGTTAGAAATAGTATCAGAAAATGTATTACGAGTACCAAATTCTGTTAACCTTTTAACATCAGCTTTAATTCTATCTGCAGAAACAGCATTTATAATATCGTAAATTTTTGCGTCTGTTTGTGCTGAAAGTGATACTGAAACAAACAAGAATAGTAGCATTGTAATTTTTTTCATGATTGATGTATTTAAGATTTAAAATGATTTTTTTTAAATCTATAAAGTTGAATGAATTTGAATGATTTGTTAAAAATATGAATTTTTAAACAGATAGAAAATCTACAAATTATATTGTATTAAAATTCTCTAACTTTTAAATTGGTTTTTCTTGAAGATTTACCTGTTTTTATGTTAAAATCTACTACACCCAAAACCAAATCTTCTTCTGTAACTACCTCTACCTTCCACATACCATCTTTTACGTTGTTTTTATAACTGTAGCCTCTATAACCATTGTCTCTTCCGCCAGTAATTTCAAATCCTATTTTATCGAGATTTTGCCAACTATCTAAAGTTTTATTATACCATTTCCATTGATGATATATTTTCTTTTTTAAATCTGTTGGTGCAAATATCGAAGTAAAAACATATACAGGTTTGTTTATAGTTCTATTGAAATCTATTTTATGATCTCGCCAAAAGATATACCAATTGTCTATTTCATAAGAAACTTTATAATTACCATTTTGTATTTGGATATTGTGTGCAACTACACCTTTATCTAGTGCTAGTGGCACAGGCGGAATTAATCTGAAATAATAAAAAGTATTTATAAGTATGTAAATACTAAAGATTAAACCAAACATTTTCCACTTTACCATTGCTACTCTTGTAGAGTAACTATTTTTATAAACTAAAATTATTAGTAAAAATGTAGATACAAGGCTTATTAAACCAGAAATAATAAATATTTCTGTATTCATTTTTTTTAAAATCACCGGAATAAAAAAGCTCAAAAAAGTAAAATTTACAAAAAAATAAGCGCCAAATTGCAAGTATTTATTTGAAACTCTTTTCTTAAAAAATTCATTTGCAAATAATAAAAAAAGTAAAATGAGAAAAAAAGATGCGGTCTTAGATAAAGAAACACTTCTAGAAAAATAAATTACATACGCACTTGTTAATCCTCCTAAAAAAAACTGAATGGCTAAAGGTAAATACGCTTCATTTTTTCTAAAAAAAGTATTTTTCCATTTCTCACCATCAACCAAATTATAAATGTAAATACTAGCTGTTAAAAGCGTTATATAAGTGCATAGTATTACGATATCATAAACACGATCAATTCTACCAAGTGTTAAAGAATCCCAAGTAAAACCACCTATAAAAAAAAGTAAAGGCGCGTATTTTTGATGTCTTTTTATATACTGATAAAAACGAGACTCTTTGTACGTAATGTTTTTACTAATCCTTATCATTAAAAACTATAATTTTTATTAGTGAAGATAAATAAATTTTATCGATACAAATATCAGAATTTACTACTTATAATCTTTTAAATTTAACACAATCATTTGTACTTTTATCAAACAAAATTACAATTCTAATTTTTCAATTTTAAATAAAATGAAAATCATAATATCACCAGCAAAGTCTTTAGATTTTGAAAGCAAAGCATCTACAGAAATCTTTACACAACCACGTTTTTTAGATAAATCTGAAAAATTGAGTAAAAAATTAAAATCGATTTCTAAAAATAAATTATCAGAATTAATGAAAATTTCTGATGATTTAGCTGCACTTAATTATGATAGAAACCAAGCTTGGAGCACTCCCTTCACAAAAGAAAATGCCAAACAAGCAATTTATTCTTTTACCGGAGCCGTTTTTCAAGGAATTGATGTAACAACTTTAAAAGAAGATAAAATACCCGTTTTACAAGATAAGCTTAGAATTCTTTCTGGCTTGTATGGTTTATTAAAACCTTTAGATTTAATTCAACCATATCGCTTAGAAATGGGAACAAAATTAAAGGTAGGTAGAACAGAAAACTTATATAAGTTTTGGGATAATGACTTAGCAGATTCTCTTAATAACGAATTAACTGATGACGAATTACTTGTAAATTTAGCAAGCTCAGAGTATTTTAAGGCTTTACCTAAAAAAACATTAAAAGTACCAATGATAACACCTGTTTTTAAAGATTTTAAAAACGGACAATATAAAACTATTATGACCTATGCCAAAAAAGCTCGTGGTTTAATGGTACGCTACATTATAGAAAACGATGTTGAAACCATAGAAGATTTAAAAGGCTTTAATGTTGATAAATATCGTTTTTCTGAAGAAATGTCTTCTGGTAACGATTTGGTTTTTACTAGATAATGCAAATCAATAAAAAATATCTTTTATTCTTTTTACTAATATTTTTTGTAGAAATTTTAATTGCTTTATTTGTAAGAGATCAATTTATTAGACCTTTTATAGGCGATGTATTGGTAACCGTTTTACTGTTTGCTTTTTGTAGAATATTTTACAAGGGTAACGCTTTAAAATTAGCTCTTGGCGTTTTAATATTCTCATTTGCCATAGAGTTTTTACAGTATTTAAAATTGATAGAAATTCTTGGTTTACAAAATAACAAAATAGCGGTTACAGTTTTAGGCGCAACTTTCGATTGGTTAGATCTTTTAGCATATCTTTTAGGAGTTTTAATTTCTTATTTTATTGATAAAAAATTAATTACTCCTAAAAATTAACAATCTACCATTCTTACGGTTACAGCCAAACCACCTTCTGATGTTTCTTTGTAATTCTTATTCATGTCTTTCGCAGTTTCCCACATAGTATCGATCACTTTATCTAAATGCACTAAAGATTCTTTAGGATTGGTTTCTAATGCAATTTCTGCTGCATGAATCGCTTTAATTGCGCCCATAGAATTACGTTCTATACAAGGCACTTGTACCAAACCAGCAATAGGATCGCAAGTTAAACCCAAATGGTGTTCCATTGCAATTTCTGCTGCTGATAAAGATTGAGCTGGTGTACCGCCTAACAATTCTGTTAATGCACCCGCAGCCATTGCAGAAGAAACACCAATTTCTGCTTGACAACCACCCATAGCTGCAGAAATCGTAGCATTTTTCTTAAAAATACTACCAATTTCGCCCGCAGTTAATAAGAATTGTTTAATTTGTTTAAAATCTGCTTCATGATTTTCAATAACCAAATAATACATCAATACTGCCGGAATAACACCTGCACTTCCGTTTGTTGGGGCTGTAACCACCCTTCCTAAAGATGCATTTACTTCGTTAACAGATAATGCAAAACAGCTTACCCATTTTAAAATTTCTCTAAACTTAACTTCTGTACTTCGAATTGCCTTAATCCATTCTTGTGGATTTTTATAAGTAGCGTCTTTTATTAATTTTTGATGTGTACCAAAAGCTCTTCTCTTTACATTTAAACCACCGGGTAATGTACCTTCTGTATGACAACCAATATACATACACTCTAACATTGTATCCCAAATTCTAGATAATTCTGCGTCTATTTTATCTGCGGAATTTATTTCTAATTCATTTTTAAAAACAATATCAGAAATTAATAAGTTTTCTTTTTCACAATATTCTTCTAACTGTATCGCTCTGTTTATTGGATACGGAAAATTCTTTTTATTGATTTCTATCTCTTCTTCTAAATGATCATTTTCTTGCACAATAAAGCCTCCACCAATAGAAAAATAAGTTTCTGTAGAAATTTCTTCACCTTTACAAAAACCTCGAAAAGTAACACCGTTAGAATGAAAAGGTAAAAAATCTCTATTAAAAACTATAGAATCTTTGTAAAAAGGTATTGTTTTACCTCCTTTAAAATAAAGTTCTTCTTGTGTATTAATTCTATCAACAATAATAAAAACGTCTTCGATAGGTATATACTCAGGATCTGCTTCACTTAAACCTAATAAAATTGCCAAATCTGTGGCGTGCCCCTTACCTGTTAAAGATAAAGAACCGTACAAATCTACTTTAACAGCATCTAACTTTTCTAAAAAATTATGCTCTCTTAACGTTTTAACCCACTGTTCTGCAGCGCGCCAAGGACCTAAAGTATGTGAACTAGAAGGGCCAACGCCAATCTTTAACATATCAAAAACACTAATAAATTGCGACATTCGTAAAAATGATTAATAAATATGCTGTAAATGTAAAAAATCCAACTCAATGAGTTGGATTTTTTTATATAATTTAAAAAGATATATTTCTACATTCCGTAAACAGACTCTTTATTAAACTCTTTAGCTAACATATAGTAAACAACTGCTCTGTATTTATTTCTTTCAGATTTACCTATTGCATCTACAACTTTAGCAATAGCTTCGTCCAATTTTGGTCCATCTTCTAAACCTAACTTCTTCATTAAGAAATTTTTCTTAACAGTTAATAATTCTTTTGCATCAGAACCAGACACAGTTTCTGCATCTCTTTTATAAATAGATGGCCCTAAACCTTTAGTTACTGCTTTTAATAAATCAGCATCATAACTTAGACCTTTTTCGTCCATAAACTTAGAATACTGTGCTACTTTCTCGTCAAATTTACTCATGATTTTTTCTTTATTTTTTAAAAAATTAATTGAACTATCCAAATATAAGGAATTTAAAATTGTATTCAAATATTCTTTGTGTTCAATAAATTAGACGCAATTTATGTCATAATGTCACATAAATAATTCGTCATTTTTAAAAAAAACTGACATTTCATAATAAATAACCAGTTGGCACACCCTTTGACTATAGTGTGAATGTAAAATTGAATTTAAAAAATTAATATAAAATAATTATTATGAGTAAAATAATTGGAATCGATTTAGGAACAACAAACTCTTGTGTTTCTGTAATGGAAGGAAATGAGCCAGTTGTAATTCCTAATGCTGAAGGAAAAAGAACTACACCATCTATTGTTGCCTTTGTAGAAGGAGGAGAACGTAAAATTGGTGACCCTGCAAAAAGACAGGCAGTAACAAACCCAACAAAAACAGTTTCTTCTATTAAACGTTTTATGGGTAATAAATTTTCTGAATCTTCTAACGAAGTTAAAAGAGTACCTTATAAAGTAGTAAAAGGAGATAATGATACACCTAGAGTAGATATTGATGGTCGTTTATATACACCTCAAGAAATTTCTGCAATGGTTCTTCAAAAAATGAAAAAAACTGCTGAAGATTATTTAGGATCTGATGTAACTTCTGCAGTTATTACAGTACCTGCATATTTTAACGATGCACAAAGACAAGCTACTAAAGAAGCAGGTGAAATTGCTGGTTTAAAAGTAGAAAGAATTATTAACGAGCCTACTGCAGCTGCTTTAGCTTATGGTATGGACAAAGCTAATGATGATAAAAAAATTGTTGTTTTTGATTTTGGTGGTGGTACACATGATGTTTCTATCTTAGAATTAGGAGACGGAGTTTTTGAAGTTTTAGCTACAGATGGTGATACACACTTAGGTGGAGATGATGTTGATGCTAAAATTATCGATTGGTTAGCTGCAGAATTTAAAGCTGATGAAAACATGGATTTAACTACAGATCCTATGGCTTTACAACGTTTAAAAGAAGCTGCAGAAAAAGCGAAGATAGAATTATCTTCTTCTGCTTCAACAGAAATTAACTTACCTTATATTACTGCAACTGCAAGCGGTCCTAAACACTTAGTTAGAACTTTAAGCAGATCTAAATTTGAGCAGTTAATTGATGATTTAATTAAAAGAACTATTGAGCCATGTAAAACTGCATTAAAAAATGCTGATTTATCAACTTCTGAAATAGATGAAATTATTTTAGTGGGTGGTTCTACTAGAATACCTGCAATACAAGAAGCTGTAGAAAAATTCTTTGGAAAATCACCAAGTAAAGGAGTAAACCCAGATGAGGTTGTTTCTTTAGGTGCTGCAATACAAGGTGGAGTTTTATCTGGAGATGTTAAAGATGTATTATTATTAGATGTTACACCTTTATCTTTAGGTATCGAAACAATGGGGAATGTTTTCACTAAATTGATAGATGCAAACACAACTATTCCTACAAAAAAATCTCAAGTATTTTCTACTGCTGTAGACAACCAACCTTCTGTAGAAATTCACGTTTTACAAGGTGAAAGAGCAATGGCAGCAGACAACAATACAATTGGTCGTTTCCATTTAGATGGTTTACCACCAGCACAAAGAGGTGTACCTCAAATTGAAGTAACTTTTGATATTGATGCCAATGGTATTATTAAAGTTTCTGCTTTAGATAAAGGTACAAACAAATCTCATGAAATTAGAATCGAAGCTTCTTCTGGTTTATCTGAAGAAGAAATCGAAAAAATGAGACAAGATGCTGAAGCTAATGCTGAAGCTGATAAAGCTGCTAAAGAAACTGCGGAAAAAGTAAATGGAGCTGATTCTATGATCTTTCAAACAGAAAAGCAATTAAAAGAATTTGGTGATAAATTATCTGATGATAAAAAAGGACCAATTGAAGCTGCTTTAGTAGAATTAAAAGCTGCACATGAATCTAAAGACTTAGCTCAAATTGATGCTGCTATGGAAAAGATAAATGAAGCTTGGAAAGTTGCTTCTGAAGAAATGTATGCTGCTGAACAAGCTGCAGGTGGCGCAGATGCAGGTGCACAACAAGGTCAACCAGAAGCTGGTAATGCAGATCAAGGTGACAATGTAGAAGATGTAGATTTCGAAGAAGTAAAGTAAGCAGATTACAAAATTTCATTAGAAATTTTAAGTAAATCGCTTTTGCTAATTTAACTTTAGCACTTATTCAAAAAAAGAAAATTATATTCTTTAAATATTTTAAAACGCAATCATTAATTTGATTGCGTTTTTTCTTTTAACAAACTTTAAATTCTTAAATAATTTAAGATAAATAACTACTCATTACAAGAAATAAACGCTTCACTAAAAAATTGAAAACTAAAATATTTAAATTAGTAAATTTATAACCAAATATAAATCCTATTGAAATTATTAAGAATTTTATATCTATTTCTTATTATTTGTAATGCTATTTCTAGTAACGCACAAGAACCAGTATCTATACATTTAACAGATAAAGATGGTTTACCAGACATAGAATTTTATTCTATGAAAGAAGATAAAGAAGGATTTATTTGGTTTGCATCTGATAAAGGATTGCATAGATATGATGGTAAAGTTTTTAAACAATTTTCTCATCCAGATAAAAAAGGTAGATCTCTATTTAATCTAAAAATTGGTCCAGAAGGAAGAGTTTGGTGTAATAATATTGCAGGCCAGTTTTTCTATGTAGAAAATAATAAACTTGTTTTATTTAATGACTATCAAAAAGAATTAAAAGGTCAACTGGCAGATTATATTTTTTTCAATAAAAAACTTTTAATAAGACAAAGAGACAACATTCTCTCTGTAAATATTAAAACAAAAGAAATCAAATCTATTTATAAAAATGCAAATACAACAAGTATTGGAATCACAATGCCTAATCAATATCTGTTTTTAAATAGAGATAATAATATTGTTTTACTAGATACTCTACTTAAAAAATCTAGTTTTAAATTAAAAACCAAAGAAAATATTACATTTTTCTCTCATTTTACAAAAGCAAACAATAAGGTGTTTATTGCTTTTAGAGACAATATATTAAACAGGTCTTTATTGGTTTCTGTAGATATAGAACATAAATCTACAACACAAATTAAACTTCCTAAAAAAATTAAAAACTCTAAAATTAGTAGGATTACAAACATCAATAATCAATTATACTTAGCTACAAATAAAGGAGTTTTTATAACAGAATCTCATCAAGGTAAATTAATTCTTATAACTCATTTTTTAAAAGATAAAATGATAACAGATATTATTGAAGATAAAAATAATATCATTTGGGTTGCCACATTAAAAAACGGTGTTTTTGTAATACCTAATAAAAACTTAAAGCAGTTTAATACTTTTAAAAACGTACAAATAATAGAGCAAAAAAATGATTCGATTTGTTATTTAGCTAAAAGAAATGGCGAATTATTAGAGTTAAATATCAAAACTAATAAGCTACATAAAAATTTAATTATAGATGAAACACCTATACGAGCTTTAGATTATAATAAAAGCAACAATACACTTTTATACTTTTCCGATTATCAAAACTTGGTGTATTCTAATAATTATAGCAAGAAAAAAGAGATAACTAAATTTGGATCTATAAAATCTGTTGCTTTTGTTAATGACACTACGTTTCTTATAAGTTCTTCATCAGGTACAAAAATTGTGAATCCTAAAAATAATTATACAATAAGTAATATTAGATCACATGAGTCTATATATTCTGTAATAAATAGAAAAATATTTTTGGCAGATGTAGAAGGTTTAAAAGTATATGATGAAAATTATTTAAAAGAACCAAATATTACCTACAAAAACAAACCTATTTATAGTTTTAATATTGTAGAAACAAACAATGGTTTAATATGGGTTGCTACTTATGATAACGGTATTTTAGGTATCAAAAACAATAAAGTTATTTATCATTTAAATGAAACGAATGGTCTTGCATCTAATGACATTAATTGTATCACTGCAGATAATGAAGGTTTATGGATTTCTACAGATAAAGGTTTACAATACTATAACAGCAACTTAAACGAAGTAAAAGTACTAACCAAGCAAGACGGTATAAATTCTTACAAAATTAAAGATTTAGAAATTTTAGGAGATTTTTTAATTTACACCAATAATCTAGGTGTTTATGGCTTTAATAAAACTAAAATTTTTAAGCAAAAAGAACCACCTTCTATATATCTTACAAAGATTTCTATTCAAGAAAAACCAGTAGAAATTAAAAATAAATATGTTTTAGACCACAATAAAAGCAATGTTGATATTAGTTTTAATACCAAAGAATTTCAATCTGTAAAACACATTATTTACGAATACAAATTTGCAAAAGATAAAGATTGGACGATTTTAAGAGAAGAAGTAGATTTTGTTAAATTCATAAATTTGGCACCTGGCAATTATATCTTTCAATTACGCGCAAAAAACAAATTCAGTAAAAATTACTCGAAAACAATAGAACTAAATTTTGAAGTACTTGCCCCAATTTATCAAAGATGGTGGTTTATTTTAATAGGTTTCCTTTTAATTGTATTGCTAACGATTACTTATGTAAACACAAAAACAAAAAGGCTAAAAAGATTACAAGCAAAAGAATTAGAAAAAGAGAGAATTAGTAAAGCTTTGGTTTTTTCTCAATTAGAAAACCTTAGATCTCAAATGAATCCTCATTTTATATTCAACGCTTTAAATTCCATTCAGGATTACATCATTTTAAACGAAAAAAAATTAGCGAGACAGTATTTAGTTAAATTTTCTAGATTAATTAGAACCTATTTAGAACATAGTCAAGAAACAAATATCACTTTAGAAGAAGAAATAAAAGCTTTAAAACTCTATTTAGAATTAGAAAAAGATAGATTTAATAACGAACTTATTTTTACCATTTTTATAGATGATGAAATAAACACAAAAACAATATTTGTACCGTCGTTATTTATACAACCTTATGTAGAAAATGCCATAAAACATGGTTTATTACATAAAAAAGGTAGCAAAATTTTAAATTTAAATTTTTCATTAAATTCAACCAACAAAAAAATTATTTGTGTTGTTGATGATAACGGAATTGGTAGAAATGCTTCTGAGATTATAAAGAAAAGAACTAAATTTCCTAAATCTTTTGCAACAAGAGCAAATCAAAAAAGAATAGATCTAATAAACTCTACAACAACAGAAAAAATAGAAATAGAAATTATAGATAAAGTAGCCGATGATAACAAACCAACGGGAACTAAAATAATTCTTACAATACCAATACAATAATTTTATGAAAGTTTTAATAATAGATGATGAAAGTCATGCTAGAAATGTTTTAGCTACATTACTAGAAGAAGAATGCAATGGTGTAGAAAATATTTATCAGGCTACTAATTTAAGCGAAGGTGTATCTATTATAAAATCAAAAAAACCTCAACTAATTTTATTAGATATAGAAATGCCACAACAATCTGGTTTAGAAATTTTAGATTATTTTAAAGGTGAACCTATAGATTTTAAAATAGTATTTACAACTGCCTACAATCAATATGCAATTGAGGCTTTTAAAACTTCTGCGGTAGATTATTTACTTAAACCCATAGATTCTGATGAACTAAAATCTGCTGTAAATAAAGTAAAAGTAATATCAGAAAACTTATCGGTAAAAGATAAAATATTAACTTTAGAAAAATCTTTTCAGCAATTAGCACTTAATAAAATTGCGTTAGACTTACCTCGTGGTATTAAGTTTATATCGCATGACAAAATTTTATTTTTTGAAGCAGATGGTGTATACACTAAAGTACACTTGGTAAATGGATCATCTGAAACTATTTGTAAAACTTTAAAGCATTTTACAGATCAATTAGCAGACAAACCTCTTTTTTACAAACCACACCGTTCTTACTTAATTAATTTAAAATTTATGGACGAACTTATTAAAAAAGACGGAATACACATTGTTATGCAAAATAAAAGAACCATACCAATTGCTAGAGATAGAAAAGATGCATTCTTAAAAATGATTAACAATACATTTTAAACAATTTAATTAAAAATTACAGTTCACTAAATTTTTTAAACGGTTCACTAAATAATTTACTCTAACGACTAGTACTTTTTTCATTTTTACATCAACAAATTAAAAAAAGAAAAAATGAAATTAAAATTACTATTATTAGTGTTATTTGTAACGGTAACAACTTTTGGACAAAACTGGTCTCAAGTTGGTACAACACAATTTACCAACTTTGCTTCTGACGCCGTCATAGCAACAGACCCATCTACCGGTGATCCATATGTTGCTATTGTAGAACCTCTAAGTTCTAGCAAAATATCTGTTAAAAAGTTTGATGGTACAAATTGGGTTTCTCAAGGCACTTTAGTTGGTGAAAATGCAATAAATATCGCTTTAGCCATTAATCCGATTAACAATCAACCTGTTGTTGCATATAGAGACACAACAGATTCTACTTTGTACGCCTATACATTTGATGGAACAGCATGGTCTTTAATAATGAATTATAATGTTACGCTTAAAAACCATAAAGTTCAAATTCAATTTAACGCCGCGGGTGACATGCGATTTTCTGGACATGAAAGCAATGATAGATTGGTAGTAGTTGAAAAGAAAATTTCGGGTCCAATTACTAAATATACTACTCCGAAATATTATGGTACCGAAAATAAATTTGATTTTAATGCTTTTAACAAATACTACATTGCAAATAGAGTCTATCAATCTAGAAGTGAATGGGAAATTCATAAAATATCAGTAGATAGATATGGTATAACAGATTTTACGATAAGACCACGTTCTTACGGTGGAGGAACAGAAATCACTTTAAAAAATATTTCTGGAATTTCTGATAATGATTTTGTTGCCGCCTTTGATGTATCTGCAAGATATAACAGCACTACAGGTATAACAGAACCTGCTAATGAGGTTGTAATTTACAATAATACAACAGAGGTAAAAAGAATTGGTGCAGTAAATGACATTGTTCAATTCAGAAAAAACTTTGTAAATAATCAATTATATGTTATGTATGCAGAAAAAAATTCTGCTGATATTGCTTTTCAGAGTTATAATTCTATTACAGATAGCTGGTCTAATTTACCAACAACTAGTATTGATAGTAATAGTAGCGCCAACTTCTTTATAAACATGGCTATCGATAAAATAGATGGTTCTATTTATGTAGTATATTTAGATGGTTCTAAAGCTTCCGTTAAGAAATTTACAATAATTAAACCTGCTAATCAATCTATAATATATGTAGATAAAAACTCGCCGAATGTAAATGGAAACGGTAGCTCTTGGGCAAATGCAAACCCTAGTTTACAAAGTGCTTTACAAAATATTACTAGTTTAACTGAAGAAATTTGGGTTGCAAAAGGCACATATTATGCAAGTACAACAGACAGAAGTGAATCTTTTAACATTATATCTAATAATAACTTAAAACTATATGGTGGTTTTGATGGATCAGAAACCTCTATTTCTGAAAGAGATATTTCTAGTAATCCAACAATATTATCTGGCGATTTAAATAATGATGATTCTGGTGCATTGGCATTTAACAATACTACAATGGCAGAAAACACTTACAACATTGTAAAAGTAAGTGCAGAAGATGTATTATTAGATGGTTTTACAATTACAAATGCAAATGCAAATGGTAGTACACAAAATGAACAAGAAGGAAGCGCTATAACGCTTTTACCAACTGTAAAAAACTTTGTGCTAAATAATAGTACTATTTCTAATAACATCAACAAAAGAGCTGGTAGTATTAAAAGTATAGATCCTTCGGCTAACGTATCAATATTATTTTCAAATTCAATTTTTAAAAATAATTTAGCAGCATTTGCAAATGCATTGTACAGCAGAACTCTTTCTGGAAAAATATTAAATTTTACCAGTGTAAATATGTTATATGATAGTAACATAATAGATAATGTAAACGGCTCTGGTGTATTTTGGTTTAGAAATGATCATGGTGCATGTACAGTAAATGCAAAATTTATAAATGATACTTTTGTTAATAATACAGGTAATAGAGTGCCTTCTGCCGGTAATGATTTACCTGTTATAACCGTTGGGCAAACCAAAGGAGTTATAAAAACAGATATTTCTAACAGTATTTTCTGGAACAATACAGATGGTAACGGCAATATTGTACCTGCCTTGGGTAGAAACGGAAATGATGCATACCCAGATATAACAAATATGTTAGTAAGTAATAGTTTAGATTCAGATGGTTTTTCTAAAGTTACATATAAACAAAACATTATAACTTCAGACCCATTATTTACTAGTGCAACAGATTTTAGTTTACAAGCAAATTCTCCTGCCATAAACATGGGTGATAATTCTAAAGTACCTGCAGATATTAATGCAGATATACTTGGCAATACAAGAATATTTGATACCACTGTAGATTTAGGAGCTTATGAGTTTGGCGCATCTGCAGTAGCAGGTTTAAGCGACATTAATAAAATAGCGTTTTCTGTGTATCCCAATCCAACAGTAAATGTTTTAAACATCAAGTTAAATGAAGATATCAAATTAGCAGAAATCTACAACTTACAAGGACAAAAAGTACTTTTTAGCAAACTAAAAACAATAAATACTAGCAAACTTAGTAACGGCATTTACCTTTTAAAAATAACAACAACCGATAATAATATTGGTTTAAAGAGATTTGTAAAAGAATAAAATCCCCAAAAAAAAGAAAAAGATACTAAAACGCAATCATTAATTTGATTGCGTTTTTTTGTAATGTGATATATTTGTAAAAAACATATTCTAATGAAAAAAATAGTTTTCTTTTTAATTTCAATAATCAGTATTGTTTCTTGTAAAAAAGAAGAAAATACTAACTTTAAAATTGGTGTAATTTCAGACTGCCAATATTGCCATTGCGACGTAAAATGGGATCGTTATTACAAAAAATCACCCACAAGATTAAAAGAAGCAGTACATACTTTAAATAAAGACACTTTAAGTTACACAATTCATTTAGGTGATTTTATAGACAAAGATTTTAAGAGTTTAGATAGTATTTTACCAACTTGGCATAAATTAAAATCAGAAACATATCATGTTTTAGGAAATCATGACTTTGAAGTAAAAGATTCCTTGAAAAAAGAAGTTATTAAAAAATTAAATTTAAAAAACAGATATTACAGTATTGTAAAAAACGATTGGCGTTTTATTGTTTTAGATGGTAATGACTTAAGTTTTTTTGGCGCTCTTTCTAAGGATAAAAAAAGACAAACTGACTCAATTTTTAATTTACTAAAGGATAATAACCTGCCTTTTGTAAAAAAATGGAATGGTGCATTAAGCTTAAAACAATTAAGTTGGATTAAGAATGAACTAGATATTGCAACAAAAAATAATGAGAAAGTTGGTTTTTACTGTCACTTCCCTATTTATCCAATCGATCAACATAATATCTGGAACAGAGAACAATTCTTAGCACTAATTAAACCCTATACCAATGTTAAATTTTTCTTTAACGGACATAATCATGCCGGAGCATATGAATTAAAAGACAACGTGCATTATTTAACCTTTAAAGGTATGGTAGATACAGAAAATGAATCTGCCTTTGCAAATGTAGAATTCAAAAAAGATACGATTATTGTAAACGGTTTTTACAGAGAACCTTCTAGAAAACTAGTGATTAAATAATTACGATTGAAAACCTATAACAAAACAAATTTTTTTAAACATACTTTTTGTGAATTTACACAAATTGATAATTTTGATTTTCCAGAAAGCACAATCTATGTAAGCAAATCTAATAGCATGTATTTTTATACAAGTGAAGGAGTTTACAGAAAATCAAACCATTGGGGAAGAGTTGCCAATTGCAGATGGAAATTAATTGCAGATAAAAATTATAAAAATCAGAATACGGTTACTGCTTATGCAAAATGGAGCTGCTTTTACCCTATTAATTCATCAGAAAAAACTTTTTTTATTAATGTAAATTTTGATAAAAAAACAGCTAAAATCAACCCTAAAAAAGAAAACACAACCAATTATTTATTTTCTTTTTCTGAATCTCAAAAAAGAATCAAACAAATAACTCATTTATTTAAAGATGATAAATGGGCTAAATATTTTGACGATGATGTTGAAATTATTAGACAGAACATTATTTCAGAGTTTATAAATTCTGATAAAACATTGCAAGAAATAAAAAAAAGATTCAAATAAGAAATCATCTGTTTTCTGTAAATTTGTCTTTCTCAATATAAAATCTAAAAGTTTTAACATCAATATGAACATACCACAAACTAGTTTTCCAAGAGTTGTAATTATTGGTGGCGGTTTTGCAGGTTTAGCTGCAGCAAAAGGATTAGAAAAGCAAGAATTGCAAGTTGTCTTATTAGACAAGCATAATTATCATACTTTTCAACCTTTGCTATATCAAGTAGCAACAGGTGGTTTAGAACCAGATTCTATTGCTTTTCCGTTAAGAAAAAGATTTAATGATGTAGATAATTTCTATTTTAGATTAGCAGAAGTAGATAAAATAAATACTGATACAAATACGATAGAAACCTCTATTGGAAATTTAGAATACGACGAATTAATAATTGCAACAGGTTCTACGACCAATTTTTTTGGAAACACAAACATCCAAAAATATGCCATGGAAATGAAATCTGTACCACAATCTTTAAACATTAGAAGTTTAATTTTAGAAAACTTTGAAGAAGCACTTTTAACTTCTAATTACGAAGAAAGAAAAGCTTTAATGAATTTTGTAATTGTTGGTGGCGGACCAACAGGTGTTGAGTTAGCTGGTGCTTTGGCCGAAATGAAAAAAGGAATTTTACCTAAAGATTATCCAGATTTAGACATTCGCCAAATGCAAATAAATTTAATACAAAGTTCTGGTGAAATTTTAAAAGGAATGAGCTCACAAGCTTCTGAAAAAGCAGAAGATTTTTTAATAAAATTAGGCGTTAATGTTTGGAAAAATTTACGTGTATTAGATTACGATGGTAAAACTGTAACCACTAACGGAGAAGATCATTTTAAAGCAGAAACCGTAATTTGGGCGGCTGGTGTAAAAGGACAAACTATTGATGGTTTAGAAGCAGAATGCGTAATAGAAAGAGCGGCAAGAATTAAGGTAAACGAGTACAATCAGGTTTTAAATTATACAAATATTTATGCGATTGGAGATGTTGCTTGTATGTCAAACGAAAAAAATCCGTACGGGCATCCCATGATGGCGCAACCTGCAATACAGCAAGGTAAATTAGTTGCTAAAAATATCATTGCAAAATTGTTTAATAAAGAGTTAAAACCATTTGTTTATAATGACAAAGGTTCGATGGCTACGATTGGAAGAAACAAAGCTGTTGTAGATTTACCAAAATGGAAATTTCAAGGAATTTTTGCTTGGTTCGTTTGGATGTTTGTTCACCTTTTTTCTTTAATTGGTTTTAGAAACAGAGCTATTGTATTTTTAAATTGGGTTTATAATTATATACGTTTCGATAGAGAAACTCGTTTAATAATAAGACCTTTTAAAAAGAAAAACTTTTACTCTTTTAAAGATTAATTATGGCTTCTAAAAGAATCGTAAAATGCCCTAATTGTGGTGTATTTAATACAAACAGAGAGTACTGTAAAAATTGTAACACCTTAATTTCTCATCAAAAAAAGAGAGAATTAAAAAAACAAGCAGTTGAGCAGCAAGAAATAGAAAAAGTAATTTACGAAAAAGAGAATCCTAATTTAGCAGAAAGGCTTAAAAATCATTCTAATATTTTTTATAGAATATTCGGTTGGATTTTATATTCTGTAATTACAATTGTTAGTTTAATTGGCGCTGGTTTAGCTTGGTTAATAGCAATGGTTGCTGCTGGTTAACATGAAAAAACTATTATTTTATTATTTTATCTTCTCTTTAATTACAGGTACAACTGTTTATTTTTTACAATGTTTTTCTGTACCATTACCCAGAATTATTCGCTATTATTTAAATGATTTTTTAATAATACCAATTGTTTTATATAGTTGTTTGGTTGTGCTAAAATGGTCTAGGAATGATAAAAATTTTACTTTAAGTTTAGCAATAATTTTATATTTATGTACACTATATAGTGTATTGTTCGAGTTTGTTTTTCCTAAATATTTAGCAAGATATACCGAAGATTTTATAGATATTATTCTTTATTTTACTAGCGGAATTACGTTTTATATTCTTCAAAAAATACAACATGAATTCAGCAAAAATAGCTAACCATAATATTGCTCGATTAAATAAAGCAATTGTATTTATAGAAAATAATTTATCAGAAAAACTGTCATTAGATATTATTTCTAAAGAAGTATATTCTTCGCCTTTTCATTTTCACAGGTTATTTAAGATTGTGGTTGGCGAGACTTTACAAAATTTTATAATTAGATGTCGAATTGAAAAAGCAGCTTCAATTTTAATTCATCAAAAAGAAAAAAGCATTACCGATATTGCCACAATAGTTGGTTTTGAGAGTTTATCTTCCTTCTCTAAATCTTTTAAAAATTTCTACGGAATTTCACCGAACAAATTTAAAACCGAAACTTTACAAAAGTTTATTAAAATATCTAAAACAGAAAGCAAGATTGGTAAAGTTACTGTAACATTTGAACAATATATTTGCAATCTAAACAAAACTATAAATTGGTTAAAGATGAAAACATCACCAGAAATAAAAAAAATACCAAGATTAGATTTAGCATATATTTCTCATAAAGGTAAAATGGAAGCCATTGGCAGTGTTTATAATAAATTGGTAAAATGGGCAACGCCAAAAGGATTGATAAATGAAAAAACTAGAATGGTAACAATTTATCATGATAGTCCTAAAATTACAGATCCAAATAATCTTAGAATGAGTGCGTGCATGGTTTTAGATGATCCGATTGATTTGGATGGAGAAATTGACCTTAGAATTTTAAGTCCAACAAAATGTATTGTTTCTAGGTTAGAAATTACTCCACATCAATTTCAGCAAGCTTGGGAAGCTTCATTTGCTTTTATGGTAAAAAACGGTTACGAAAAATCGAATATAGATACTTTTGAAATCTATTATAATAATGCTGCAGAGCATCCAGAGAACAAGTTTATTGTAGATTTATGTATTCCTATCAAATAATTTTACAATTCGTCTTTTAAAAATTACAACTCGGTATTTCATTTTATTTTTATAACCGATGTCGTTTCATCTTTGTAATATCAAAAAACCTAAACCGATGAAACGTATTTTATTTTTTCTACTTACAGTAAGTCAAATATCATTATTTGCACAAACAACAATTTCTGGCAAAGTAACAGATTCTAAAAATTTAGCTATAGAAGGTGCTAACGTGTATTTAGATGGAACTTATGATGGATCTTCGACAAACGAAAAAGGAGAGTTTTCTTTCTCTACATCAGAAAAAGGAAATCAAACAATTGTTATTTCTTATATTTCTTTTGAAACATTTATTAAAACTGCCAATGTTACTTCATTAAAAGATTTAAAAGTAAAACTAAGAGAAGATGTAAATTCTTTAGATGCAGTTACTATTAACGCTGGAACTTTTGAAGCTGGCGAAAAAGCAAAAGTAACCGTCTTAAAACCTTTAGATATTGTAACTACTGCAAGTGCTTTAGGCGATGTTATGGGCGCTCTACAAACTTTACCTGGTACATCCACTGTAGACGAAGATGGCAGGTTGTTTGTGCGTGGTGGAGAAGCAGAAGAAACTCAGATTTTTATCGACGGAATGCGAGTATTTACACCATATGCACCGGCAGCTAGAAATATACCAACCAGAGGTAGATTTTCTCCGTTTTTATTTAAAGGAATTTCTTTTTCTACAGGAGGTTATTCTGCCGAATACGGACAAGCATTGTCAAGTGTTTTACAATTAAATACTATTGATGAGCCTTTAGAAGAAAAAACAGATATATCTTTTATGACACTAGGTTTAGGTGTTGGAAACACTCAAATTTGGGGTAAAAATTCTTTCAGTATAAATGCTTCATATATCAATCTAGCGCCTTATCAAGCAGCTTTTCCAGATAGAAATACTTGGACAAAACCTGTACAATCTTTAAGCGGAGAAATGGTGTATAGACACAAATTCGAAAATGAATCTTTACTCAAATTATATGGTGCTTTTAGTTATACTTCTTTCGATTTAATTCAAGAGGATATTAACTTCGAAAACGGATTTCAGTTTGGTTTAAGAAACCGAAATTTATATTTTAATGCATCTTACAAAAATAAATTTGAAAACAATTGGAGGTTAGAAACTGGTTTAAGTTTTACAAACGATTATTCTGATATAAACATTTTTGATGATACAGTTTTAGACAACGAAAACTCAATGCATGTAAAGGTTAAATTAAGAAAAAGGTTTTCTAATAGATTTAAACTAAGCTTTGGTGCTGAATATTTTATTACAAATTTTAATGAAGATTACATTTCTAACACAAACGATTTTTATGAATTTGATTTTGACAATAATATTTTTGCATCGTTTGTAGAAACAGATATTTTCTTTTCTAAAAGTTTAGCTGCAAAAGTAGGTTTAAGATTAGAAAACTCTGAACTTCTAAATGAATTTACCGTTTCCCCTAGAATTTCTATTGCGCATAAAATTAGTAAAAACTCTCAAGTTTCTTTAGCCTACGGACAGTTTTACCAAAATCCGAAAAATGACTATTTAAAATTCAACCAAAATTTTAAAGCAGAAAACACATCGCATGTAATTGCAAATTATCAAGCAACCAAACAAGGTCAAATCTTTAGAATTGAAGCATATCTAAAAAACTACGATAATCTTGTTAAATTTGATGGAAATACACCTGCATTTTCTAGTAATTATAACAATAATGGTAATGGTTATGCAAAAGGTTTCGACATATTCTGGCGACAGAATAGAAAAATTAAAAATACAGATTATTGGGTTTCATACTCTTATTTAGATACAGAAAGAGATTATAGAAATTATCCAACAGCTGCCACACCAAGTTTTGCATCAAAACATAATATATCTTTAGTAGCAAAGCATTGGGTAGAAAGTTGGAAAAGTCAACTTGGTTTTACGTACAACTTTGCATCAGGGAGAAACTATACAAACCCCAACGAAGTTGGTTTTCTTAATAATAAAACAAAAAACTACAACTCTTTAAGTGTAAATTGGGCGTATTTAATAGATCAACAAAAGATACTTTACTTTTCTGTAAATAATGTTTTGGGCACTCAAAATGTATTTGGTTATAATTACAAAAACACGCCAGAACCAAACGGAAACTTTAACAGACAAGCAATTATACCAAACGCAGATCGTTTCTTTTTTATTGGTTTCTTCTGGACAATTAGTAATAACAAAAACACAAATCAGTTAGATAACTTATAAAAATTACAATTCAGTTATAAAAAACAACAATTCGGTATGTTTGTTGTTTTAATTTTGAAAAAACATTCGATATTTACAGTGTTAAACAAATTAAAAAAATATTATGAAAAACATTCTTCTAATAATCGCACTTATTTTTACAGGTTTATCAACTACAAAAGCACAAGAATCTACAGTAAATTTAACTATTAATATTTCTGGTTTAAATTCTGATAAAGGAACTTTAATGGTAGGAGTTTACAATAAGGAAGAACTTTTTCTAAAAAAACAATTTAAAGGAAGTCTTGCTAAAATAAAAAATAAAAAATCTGTAGTTATTTTTAAAGACTTACCTAAAGGAGAATATGCCGTTTCTTTTGTGCATGATGAAAATAATAATAAAAAAATGGACACCAATTTCTTTGGAATACCAAAAGAGGATTACGGTTGCTCTAATAACGCTACTGGATTTATGGGACCACCAAAATACAGCGATGCAAAGTTTATACTTTCTGAAGATAAAACAATACACATCGAAATATAAAATTAACCAAACCACAAAAACTTTTTAAAATGAAAAAATCTATTTTAATTATCGCAATTTTCATTGCGACAGGAATTGCTGCGCAAACAAAATATCAAAAAGGAATGCAAAAAGCTTTCTCGCTTTGGAAACAAGGTAAAATGACAGAGAGCTCTCAATTATTTGAAAGAATTTCTAAAGCAGAACCTACAAAATGGTTGCCAGCATATTACACCGCAAACGTAGAGATATTAAGCAGTTTTGGTTTGAAAGACGAAACAGCTTTAAAAGCAAAATTAACAAAGGCTCAAGAATTTTTAGACATTGCAAAAGCTAACTCAGAAAATAACCCAGAAATATTAATTACGCAAGCACTTTTAAATTTAGGATATATTGCTTTTGATGGTCAAAAATACGGAATGACCTTGTCTGGCAAAACAAATCAATTATATGCAAAAGCATTAGAAATTGCACCAAACAACCCAAGAGTTATTTTAGGAAATGCAGAGTGGAATATGGGAACTGCAAAATATTTTGGGCAATCTACAAAACCATATTGTTCTGAAATTAAGCGCGCAATTGAACTTGGTAAAAAAGAAAAAATTGAAATTGAATTTTATCCGAAGTTTATGCAAGATAGAGCTGAAGAAGTTTTAAAACAATGCGAATAACAACATCTAAAACTAATCATAAAAAAAACTTGAGAATATTCTCAAGTTTTTTTTATGCTTTTTTAATTTTATTAGATACTGGGTCTACATACAATTTCTTTTTACCATTTGGTAATTTTATTTTTGCATCATGAAAAGTACCAAAAATAGTTTTCCCATCAATAACTACAGAATTTCTTGGCTCTAAATACTCATAAATACAATTTCTATAAGCATCTAAATATTTTGGTTGAATACGAGTTAGAAATTCGGAATACACCTCATCAAAATCTTGATCTATTTTAGATTGTAACCATCTATTTACCAAAGTTGTATCTAAATATGTTTTTTTAGAATTTTTACCTTGCATAGATTCTTTAGTAGGTAAATCTTCAAAATTTGAAAACTTACCTCCTCTTCTACTCGAAAAGTCTCCGGTTTCTTTAAATTTAGCTCTAGAGCCAGAAGCTTTTCTAAGTAGCCATTTAGACATTATCCTATAATTTTATTTATTAAGTCTTGTTTGGCTTTCTCATCTTCACCAAAAAGCCATTGTAAAACATTGTCTTCCCAGATTTCTTCTTTTTCACTTTCAGAAATTATTTTTTGATCTATTGCTAAATCTAATATTTTTCCTGGGTAAGAAGATTGTTTATCACTTTCCATTTCACCTAAAGGATAAGGATCATCTAAGCCCATTAAAACTTGATTTGTTCCTTGTCTTTTAAACATTAGTTTTAAAGAATCTGTATCGTGTACAAGTGTATCAAAAAATATGTTTTTATGTCCTACAGCTTTTCTAGGATGCGTTTTACCCTCAAACAAATCGGGCCTTCCGTCGAAACCTTGAATTCTTCTACCCAAATTCATTTGTGCTAATTGCCCACCATGCGCAAAACAAGTTCTAATATTTTTAAAACGCTCCTGCATACCATTTAACGTATAAAAATGGTAAGCATCACCACATTGTGCTAACATCCAAATTAAATGAAAACGCCAATTGGTGTTTTCTAATTTAATCATCTTATCACCATCATATGGATGAATTTCTATTGCCAACTTGTATTTATCTGCTAGTTCAAAAATTCGATCATTTTCTTCATCAAAAACACAACGCCATTGCCCAATAGAATCCATAAAATGTGTTGGTAAACACAAAACTTTTAAATCTAATTCTTCTACACAACGTTTCATTTCATCTAACGCACCATAAATAAACCCCGGATGCACAACAAATCCGCAAGTAAATTTAGAAGGATGTTCTCTTTGCACTTTTGCGTTAAAGTCATTTTGAAAACGCAATGCTTTTTTCATTTCTTCTAAACGTAAACCATTACCATACAATTGAGAAAGATTTAGAACAACCGCATGGTCTATCTTATTTTTCTCCATCCAAAGTAATTTTTCATCTAAGAAAAAACTAGAATCTGTTACAGGTCGTCGCCAACCTTTTTGTAACATGTGTTTACGCTCATCATCTACCCAAAAAATTTCCTTTTCTTTCATAAATTCAGGAATTTCTTCTGGATAAGGTAATAAATGAGAATGACCGTTAATACGTAATTTGCGTTTCATTTACTATATTTTATTTGGTGCAGACATTACAGTACCACAATTACTACAAGTACATTTTTCTTTATCAGAATAGTATTTATCGAAAATTATTGGCATATCAGTTTCGATGTTATCTAAAGGAAATTCTTCTCTATACAATTGATTTCCGCAATTTTCGCAATACCATTCTAAAGCATCTAACATACCTTCAGATCTTGGGTATTCGATCACCAAACCAACTGTATTTTCTTTTCTTTGTGGTGAATGTGGTACTTTACCTGGTAATAAATAAATATCACCTTCATTAATTTCAACATCAATTTGTTTTCCATCAGAATCTATAATTTTTAAAATCATATCTCCTTCTAATTGATAGAAAAACTCTGGAGTTTCATTGTAATGATAATCTTTTCTATTATTTGGCCCACCAACAACCATTACAATATACTCGCCATTATCCCAAACCTGTTTATTACCAACAGGTGGTTTTAATAAATGACGATGTTCATCAATCCATTTTTTAAAATTTATAGGTTGTACTAAATTACTCATACATTAATTATTATTTTAACAAACAATAGCTTTTGATTGTTTTTTAACTCTTTTTAAAGTGATTGTATTATTCAACTTATTTTTAAAAGAAAAAATACTAATAAGACCTTTTTTACTTTCTAAAACCTCTACAGGAAAAGCAAAATCAGATAAACTATAATTAAAGTTTAAGGCATTCATATTGTACTTATAATTTTCTATTAAACTAGTAAACTCAGTTGCTAATTCTTCTTCTAAAATATAATAATTGCTATTCCCTTTTTCATTAATTAATAAAGCCAATTCATTAGACTTAAATCCTAATAAAGAACTCTTTTGAATAGAAATAGCATAACAATTACTATTTAGCTTAATCGCATGATTAGAAACACTATAACCTTTACTTTTTAAATCTGTAATTAAATTATTACATGTTTTTAGAAAGCTACTAGGTAAGCTAGATAATGACAAGTTGTTGCTAAAACCAGCAAAACTTTTTAAACCTGCATAGGTTTTATAGTTATTACTTGCTAATGTAGCGGTTGGTGTAATTGATAAAGCACCCGCAGTAATTGCAGATGAAAATAGAAATTTTCTACGATTCATAATATTTTAAAGTTTGGTTAATTATTCTTTAAAGTTAGTGTTTTTAATTTTATATGAATCGAACTATAAACTTTTTGTTCTACCACCATCAACAGGTACATTAATTCCGTTAATAAAACTTGCGTTTTCACTGGTAAGAAAAACTATAGCCGCAGCAATTTCTTCTGGTTTTGCAAAGCGTTTTGCAGGAGAAGAATTTTTCATATTTGTTGCAACCTCATCTACTGTTAAGCCTGATTTATTTGCTTTATTTTTAATAATTTCATTTAAACGCTCTGTGTTTGTTGCTCCTGGCAACACATTGTTTACTGTTATACCAAACTGACCAAGTTCATTTGCCATTGTTTTAGACCAACTGGCAACTGCACCTCTAATAGTATTTGAAACTCCTAAACCATCTAAAGGTTGTTTTACCGAAGTAGAAATTACATTTACAATTCTACCAAAACATTCTTCTTTCATAAACGGAACAAGACTCTGAACCAAAATATGATTGCATTTTAAATGTTGCGTAAAAGCATTTTCGAACTCTTCTATTTTTGCGTTAAAAATTGGACCGCCAGCAGGACCACCAGTATTATTGATTAAAACATGAAAATTTAAACTAGTACTTTCTAAAACATCTTTTAATTGATTTGGTTTCGAAAAATCTGCCACCAAATAATTATGATGCTGATTGTTGCTTGGTAAAATGGATAAAACTTCTTTCAATTTAGTTTCATTTCTAGCAATAAGTGTAACATTTGCACCTTCTTCTGCTAAAAGAATCGCGGTTGCTTTACCGATACCTTGTGTACTACCGCAAACTAATGCGTTTTTATTTTTTAAATTTAAATTCATTCTTATAGCTTTAAAAAATCAAATTAATATATTCTTTTAATTCAATTTTATTATTTGTTATCAATCATCATTTGTTTAATCTTAGCTGCTTTTTCAAAATGATCTAGCTGATGTGTTTCAATCCACCAAGTGGCAACTTGCATTAACAACTTCGGATTATCATTTTTGTTTTTGAAAAAAGCATAAAAAGACAAACCAACATTTTCTCCTTTTTTAGCGATTTTATCATCACAAACCTCAACAATTTTTGCTCTTATCACTTTATTCATATTGTAAGCATATATTTTTTTGTTCGGTAAAAAAACGCAAAGCTTCAAAACCACCTTCTCTTCCTATCCCGCTTGCTTTTTGTCCACCGAAAGGTGTTCTTAGGTCTCGCATCATCCAAGTATTTACCCAGACAATTCCTGTTTTTAATTGTTTAGAAAACTGCATTGTTCTATTTAAGTTATTTGTCCAAACAGTTGCAGACAAACCATATTTTGTATCATTTGCTAATTCTAAAGCTTCTTTATCAGATTTAAAAGACATTAAAGTTACCACTGGACCAAAAATTTCTTCTTGATTCAATTTACATTTATTGCTACTAACTTCTATAATTGTAGGCTCTAAAAAGTATCCATTTTCACTATCTTTTACAGTTAATTTATTTCCTCCAAACAAAATTTCACCACCTTCATTCTCTGCAATATCAATATAGCTTTTCACCTTTTCTAAATGTTCTTTAGAAACCAAAGCGCCGATATTTGTATCGCTTTCAGACGGATTTCCTACTTTTAATTCTGATACTTTTTTGATAAAATCTCTTTTAAATTTTTCGAAAATACTTTCTTCAACAAAAATTCTACTTCCGCATAAACAAATTTGTCCTTGATTTGCAAAAGAAGAACGAACTGTGGTTGTTAACATTTTTTCGTAATCGCAATCTGCAAAAATGATATTCGGATTCTTGCCTCCTAATTCTAAAGATAATTTCTTAAACATTGGTGCTGCAACTTTTGCAATATGAGCTCCGGTTTTTGTACCGCCAGTAAAAGAAATAGCTTTAATTTTAGGATGTGCAACAATTGCTTGTCCCGCACTTGTACCCAAACCATGAACAATATTTAAAACTCCTTTAGGTAAACCAGCTTCTGTACAAATTTCTCCTAAAAGATAACTTGTTAATGGCGTAATTTCACTTGGTTTTGCTACAACACAGTTTCCTGCTGCAATTGCAGGTGCAATTTTCCAAGTAAATAAATATAACGGTAAATTCCACGGAGAAATACAACCAACCACACCAATTGGTTCACGTAAAGTAAAGTTTATAGCATTTAAACCAACGCTTTCATGTGCTTCTGATGAAAATTGTGTAATTGCATTCGCATAAAACTGAAAATTAGCAGCTGCTCTTGGTATATCTATAGCTTTTGCCAAACTTATTGGCTTACCATTGTCTTTAGATTCTGCTTCTGCTAAAAAAGTAACTTTTGTTCTAATTAAATCTGCAATTTTAGATAAGATTTTACTTCTTGTAGCTAAAGTTGTTTGAGACCAGCTTGCAAAAGCATTTTCTGCAGCTAAATAGGCATTTTCTACATCTTCGATTGTTGAATTAGGAATTTGCCCATATACTTCTCCTTTAGAAGGATTGTAATTATCTATCCAATTGTCTAAAACTGGGTTTGCAAACTCTCCGTTGATGTAGTTTTGTATTTTCATTTGATTAAGCTTGTTTTTTGTATGCCGTAACCTTAATTTCTACAACCAAATCTGGATGCGGTAATTGATGCACAGCTACTGTAGTTCTTGTAGGGCCAGTTTCTTTGTCAAAAAACTCTGCGTACGCTTTATTGTAACCTGCAAAATCATTCATATTTACCAAAAAAGAAGAAACATCTACTACATCTTTTATACTTGCCCCAACCGTTTGTAAATTTTTATCTATGTTTTTTAAAACTTCTCTGGTTTGCGTTTCTGCATTTAAAAACTTGGTTCCCATTTCATCAATAATATCTACTCCGGCAATTGTATTGTCTGGTCTTCTAGAACTTGTACCCGATACAAAAATGAAATCTCCAACAACTTTTACATGCGGATAAGCGCCTCTTGGTGTTACTTTTTTTTCTGACATATTTACTTTGCTAATTCTGCTAATTTTAATGTAGTTTTTAAATTTCTTGTGGTAGCATTTACATCTAATTTTTTCTCTAAAACATTATTGGTAAGTTTCGTTTTTCCAAAACCGGATTTACAATTTAAATAGACTACATCTTTTACTATTTTATATAAATCTTCACCAATATTTTTAACCTCAATGGTTTCTTTATCAGAAATTTTATCTAAAAATGTGAATGCTACAATTTTTTCATTTTCAAGGGAAAAAGGATAGTTTTTTATAATTTCATTTAACTCTAAAACAGTTTTTACAATTACATGAATATCTAAATCGAACTTTTTTAAAATTCCTTTTTTAATACGTTTAGAAACTTCTAGTTTCGACTGTTCTGAAGTTAGAATTATATTACCACTTTGAATATAAGTTTGTACATTTTGAAATTCTAAATCGTTTAATAATTCTCGTAATGTTACCATCGGAATTTTATTTTTTCCAGACACATTAATTCCGCGTAATAAAACGATATATTTTTTCATTTATAAACCTGCTATTTTATCCTCTTCTAAAATCTCATTCGTTTCTTTAATTACTTTATCTAAAATAACTTCTAACTCTTGCTTTGTCATGTCTAAATGCGTGTGAATAGTTTCATCAGCAATTAAATTTAACAAAGCTTTATCTTGCGCTCTACCTCGTTTTAAAGCCTCATAATATCCTATGTTTTCATTAAAAGTAACTAAAGAATATTTAGATGAATATTGTTTTGGAAATGTTTTTTCTAAATCCATTTCAATTTTTCTTTTTTCTTTAAAAAGCGGATTTGCAACATGGTCTTTCATTTCATGAAAATTATCTATCGCTAAGTCTGCAATAGCATCTGTATCTTTCTTTCGAGTCTTTTGATAGGTTTTAAAAATCGATTTCCAATCTTTTAAATCTTGATTTAAAATTTCATCTAACACAAAAACATCTTCAAAAGAAGCATTCATTCCTTGTCCGTAAAACGGTACAATTGCATGCGAAGAATCGCCAATTAAAAGCGTTTTATTTTGATAAGACCAAGGAGAACATTTTATGGTTCCTAAAGGACCCGTTGGATTGTTTACAAATTCTTCTTTTATATTAGGAATTAATGCCAAAGCATCTGGAAATTCTTTTTCAAAAAACGCTGTAATTTTTTCTTCGGATATTAAATTTTCAAAATTATATTCTCCTTCATCATAACTTAAAAACAAAGTTACGGTAAAGCTTCCGTCCATATTTGGCAGTGCAATTAACATAAAATCTCCACGAGGCCAAATATGTAAATGCTCTTTACTAATTTGGTGTTTTCCTGATGAATCTGCAGGAATTTCTAATTCTTTATAACCGTGATTTAGATAATTCTGAGAATAACTAAACAAAAATTTACGTTCTGATATATAGCTTTTTCTTAAAGAAGAACCTGCACCATCTGCACCAAAAATAACTGCTGCTTCAATAGAAAATTCTTCTTTGGTTTTGTAATCTTTAAAATGTGCAATTTTATTTTCTATGTCTACATTTTTACATTTTTTATTAAAATGAATGGTTACATTTTCATGTTTTTCTGCTTCATCCAATAAAATTGCATTTAAATCTCCTCTAGAAATAGAATTTATGTATTCATTTTCTCTTCCAGAATAATTAGAAGAAAAGGTATTGCCTTCTCGATCATGCATTAATCTACCATACATTGGTAAACAAATTTCGCGTGCTTTCTCTTCCATACCGCATAAGCGCAATGCTTTTAAACCTCTGTCTGATAATGCTAAATTTATACTTCTTCCGGCAGAAATATCAACAGTTCTTAAATCTGGTCTACTTTCGTAAACATCAACTTTAAAACCTCTTTGTGCAAGTCTTAAAGCTAACAAACTTCCGCATAACCCTGCACCAATTATTAATATTTTATCATTTTTGTTCATTATATTTTGTTTAAAACTTTTTGCAAATTCGTACGATTAAAAAAAATAATTATTGTGCAAAAAACCAATGTTAATAAATGATTTACACTTGAAACTTTACAATTATTATTATAAATAGAACCTGAATAATCATAAAAATGCCAAGGAAAAATATTATCAAAAAATGGTAAATTAATATTAAAAATTGAATTCAAAATTTTAGGTGATAAATCAATAATATCCGGAGAAATACATCCTAATAAAATTATTGCTATTAATAGTTTAACATGTTTTTTTACAACATAAAGTAAAATAAGGATAATAAATAAACCCAAGATTACATCAACCTTAGAATTTAATGGATAACAGTGAGGTATATAATCTAAAATCCCGTGAGATATAACTCCAAGAACAAAACTAAATACATAGACAAGTAAGTTAATTTTATCCTCTTTAGTTTCTTTTTTAGAAACTACTGAAAAAATAGTTACACCTGCTGTTATGTGAAATATTACATTCATAATCCTACAACAATCCTTTTAAGATAGCTACCATTTTGTAAACATCTTCAAAAGAATTATACATTGGTGTTGGCGCACAACGTATAACATCTGGTTCTCTCCAATCTGTAATAATATTGTTTTCGGTTAGTTTTTTATGCAAACTTTTATCGGCATTTTTAACCTGAATAGATAATTGACAACCTCTTTCTTTAGGGTTTGAGGGCGTAATTATTTTAATATCATCAGAATTAATTTCATTGATTAAAAACTCGAAATAACCTGTTAATTTTTCTGATTTTTCTCGTAAAGCATCCATACCAACCTCATCAAACATATCTAAAGATGCTTTTATGGCTGCCATAGATAATATTGGCGGATTCGATAATTGCCAACCTTCTGCACCTTCCATCACATCAAATGGTTGTCGCATATTAAAACGAGTTTGTTTATTGTGATTCCACCAACCTGCAAAACGTGGTAAGTCTTTATTTCTTGCATGTTTTTCATGTACAAACAAACCTGCTAAACTTCCTGGTCCAGAGTTTAAGTATTTGTAGGTACACCAAGCTGCAAAATCTACTCCAGAATTATGTAAATCCGGAGAAATATTTCCTGCTCCGTGTGCTAAATCAATTCCAACAATACAATTTTTTGCATGCCCAATTTCTGCAATTCTCTTTAAGTCTAAAAACTGACCAGTATAATAATTTACACCTCCAATTAATAATAACGCAATTTCATCTCCATGTTCTGCTACAATTGTTTCTAAATCTTCAATATTTAAAAGTTCTTCGCCTTTTCTTGGTTTCCACTCTATAACATCTTCTTTAGAAAAACCGTGAAATTCTAATTGAGATTGTACAGCATATCTATCCGAAGGAAAAGCATCACTTTCAATAACAATTTTATACTTTGTTTTTGTTGGTCTATAAAAAGAAACCATTAGCAAATGCAAATTGGTTGTAAGTGTGTTCATTACAACAACTTCTAAAGGTTTTGCGCCTACAATTTTCGCCATTTTATCGGTTAAATACTCGTGATAATTTAACCAAGGATTTTTAGCTTCAAAATGTCCTTCTACGCCTAAATTTGCCCAATCTTCTAATTCTTGATTTATATAATCTTTGGTAGATTTTGGCTGTAAGCCTAAAGAATTACCTGTAAAGTACAACCAATTGTTACCATTTTTATCTTTAGGTATAAGAAATCGATTGCGTAAATAAGAAAGTGAATCTTCTTTATCTTGCTCTTTTGCAAATGCTAAGTTGTTTTGATATTTCATCAATTATAAAAAAATGAGTGTCTTCAAATATAAAACAATCTAAATTTAGAATTAAATTAATCTGAATAAATTACTACCTTTATTTTTTATATAATTAGAAAAATTAAACAATGAAATTTCAAAAATTAGCTATTATATTTTCGCTTTTAATATACATATCTTGTAGCAATAACGGTATTCTTATAACAGGTTTAGAAGGTGTTAGTAAAAGTATAAAAGAACAATATGCACCAGACAAAAGAGTGGCAATTTTTGATATTAATTTTGATAATTCTGATGATAAAATAATTGCTACAGGAATGACAAATTCTAAAGAAGCGTATCAAAAATTAGTTGATAGTTTGCAGTCTTTAGATGTTTCTTACATTAATAATATTAGAGTTTTACCAGACACGATTGTTGGAAATAAAATGTTTGCTGTAGCAAGAAATTCTGTAATAAATATTAGATCCGCACCAAAACATTCTGCAGAGTTAGGCACGCAAGGTTTGTTAGGTATGTCTTTAAAAATTTTAGATAAAGCTGGCGATTTCTATAGAATTCAAACTCCAGATAATTACATTTCTTGGGTTGATAAAGGTGGAATACAGAAAATGAATAAAGGTGAATTTGATACTTGGAATGCTTCTAAAAAAATAATTTTTACAAAGAATTTTGGATATGTTTACAATTCAAAACAACAAAATGCAGCAATAGTTTCTGATATTACTTTGGGCGGACTTTTAAAATATCTTTCTGAAGATGCCAGTTTTTACGAAGTTAAATATCCTGACAATAGAACTGGTTTTGTTAAAAAAAGTGAGGCTGTTGTTTATGAAAATTGGTTAAAAAACCTGCAACCATCAAAAGAAAATGTAGAAAAAGTTGCAAAAAAACTAGAAGGTTTTCCTTATTTATGGGGCGGAACTTCTTCTAAAGGAATTGATTGCAGTGGTTTTACGAAAATGGTGTATTTAATGAATGGCTTTGTAATTCCTAGAGATGCTTCACAACAAATTAATGCAGGTAAACAAGTTGACGAAAAACTAAATTTCGAGAATTTAGAAAAAGGCGATTTACTCTTTTTTGGAACTGAAGCTACAGAAACTAAAAAAAGACGAGTTGTACATGTTGGTATTTGGTTGGGTAATAATAAGCAAGAATTTATACATGCATCTGGCAACGTACATATAAGTTCTATGGATTCTTTACAACCACATTTTAATGCATTTAATAAAAATAGATATTTAGGTAGCAAACGCTATTTAGGTATAAAAGATAAAGAGATTATCAATCTTAAAGAAGAATTTAAATTCTAAGAAATCGTCTAAAAAAATTAAAAGCCTTTCAATAAAATATTGAAAGGCTTTTTTGTTGTGTTGATTGTGATTTTGATTGTTAATACAGAACTCTAAATCTAATTGTTCCTTCAATTTTTCTTAACTCGTCTATAACTTCTTTATTGTATTCTTTATCTAAATCTGTAATTACATAACCTACTTTAGGATCTGTAGATAAATATTGACCGTTAATGTTTAATTCGTATTCTGCTAAAACCTTATTAATTTTAGCCATTACACCAGGTACATTTTTATGAATATGTAAAAACCTGTGTGCGTTTGTTTGTCTTGGTAAACGAATGTTAGGAAAGTTTACTGCATCAACAGTATTACCAGAATTGATGTACGCCATTATTTTACTTGGTACAAAATCTGCAATATCTCTTTGCGCTTCTTCTGTACTTCCGCCAACATGCGGAGTCAAAATAACATTTGGCAATCCTTTTAATTCAGTATAAAATTCTCCGTTTTTTCTTGGTTCAGACGGATAAACATCAACTGCTGTTCCTGCAATTTTACCGCTTTTTAAAGCAGCAACTAAAGCTTCTATATCTACAACAAAACCTCTAGATAAGTTTACCAAATGAGCACCATCTTTCATTTGAGAAATTTCTTTTTCGCCAAAGAAATTTTTATTTGCCGCATTGTCATCAACATGTAAAGTAACAACATCAGAAATTGCCAACAACTCTTCTAAAGTGCTCATTTTTGTTGCGTTTCCTAAAGCTAGTTTATCTTCAACATCATAATAATAAACATCCATACCTAAAGCTTCTGCTAAAACAGATAATTGCTTACCAATATTACCGTAACCAACAATACCTAATTTTTTACCACGAACTTCTTTAGACCCTTCTGCTGTTTTATTCCATTGCCCATTATGAATTTCTGTACTTCTTTGAAAAACACTACGCATTAACATAATAATTTCTCCAATTGCTAATTCTACAACAGAACGTGTATTACTGTAAGGTGCGTTAAAAACCACAATACCTTTTTCTTTACAAGCTTCTAAATCGATTTGTTTTGTACCGATACAAAAAGCACTTACAACCATTAATTTTTCTGCTGCATCTACAACTTTTTGTGTAACATTTGTTTTAGAACGAATACCTAAAACATGCACATCTTTAATTTTTTCTATCAATTCGTCTTCAGACAAACTTTTAGATACAGTTTCTACAGAAAATCCATCTTTAGATAACTTCTTAAAAGCATCTGGATGTACGTTTTCTAATAATAATATTTTAATTCTATTTTTTGGGTAACTTATATTTCTTGGCAAATCGTTTACGTATAAAAATTCATCTAAATTTGGGGCAATATGGTCTGCGTTTTCTGTTGTTTTTTCTCTAGAAACATTTTCTGTATAAGCAAAAAACTTATCAGCAATACCTGCTTCTCTAGTTACATAATCGCTGTAACCATCGCCAATCACTTGTATTTCTCCGTCTAAATTCATGTCTTTTAAACACTCAATTTTTCCGTTATGTTTTGATAACGGATTATCAGCGTCAAAACCAATTATTTCTCCGTCTTCTGCAAACGTAAATGTATTTGCATACACGCGTTCAGAAGGAATATTGTATTCTTTAACAATAGGATCTATGAATTCTTTAAATCCGCAGGAAATTACATAAATATCATCTGCAAAATTCTCAAAAAATTCTTTATTGCTTTCTATAGATTTAGAAACTTGCTTTTTTAATGCAACTACTAAGTTACTTAAATCTGCCTTATTTGCTTTTAATAACTTAATTCTTCTTTCTAAAGATTCTGTAAAAGAAATTTCGCCATCAATACCTAAATTTGTAATATCTATAATTTCTTGAATTATAGCTTCTTTTTTAGGATTATCGGTTAATGTTATTTCGGCTAAAACATCTAAAGCTTCCACTTTAGTAAGTGTGCTGTCAAAATCGAAAATATAGTTTCTTTTTGTAGTGATCATTATAAAAATCTTGATTGATTTATTCTCTGTAAATCTACAAATATAGTAGCTTAATCGAAAGCCCAACTAAAGTTTTATGATATCTATTATAATTAACATCAATAATATTAAAGTTGATAAAAAACCTTGTAAATGTTGTTATAAATTACGGAATCCTAAAAGAAATAACCACCAAATTATAGGTAATGATTCCACCCAAAATGAACTATAGTATTTAGATTGATTGATTTTAGATCGCATTAATAAAATGATAACTAGAAAAAAGAAAATCATAAAGGCATTTTTAGAAATACCGTTTACATTTATAGCATATTCTACAATCAAAGCAAGAATCATAAGGGTTAAACCTACCCTTTTTGTTTTTTCAACTCCTATTTTTTTTGGAATAGTTTGCAAAGAAATTGCATCATATTTTACATCTCTAATATCAAAAGGAAGTATTAAAATTATCACAATTAAGAAACGTTGGAACATTACTAAAAATAGTTTAAAATTAAATTGAATACCTGCTTCTACACAAGGAATTAAAACCGTAAAACCAGCCCAAACAATAGCTACAACAACAATTTTCAAATAACTAACTTCTCTTAAAGTTTTATCGAAACCACTTAGAAAAGGTACTGCATATAAAAAAGTTAAAAGAAGAAAAGGCAAAGTGAATAACAATGTCACTTTTTGGAGTTTAAAAGCATAAAAACACATTGCTAAAAAACAAAAAAAAGAAAAAACCTGAATTACCTTTAAGTTATTTGTTAAACTTCTATGATGCAATTTAGCAACACCTGCATATTTCACAGAATTATACCCTGTTATTGTGCTAAAAAATATAAATATTGATAAGTTTTGATGTAAAGAAAGTTCAAAATATTGTTCAGTAATTTTTACAAGCGAAAAAACTGCCAAAGCCACATGAATACTGGCATTTAGGTAAAAATTTAAAAATATTTTTAAAAACTTCATTAAACAAAAATAACGTTTCTGTTCATAACATTAATTTTTAGTTAATAATTAACATCATTTTATACGTTTTCGGTTAGAAAATAATTTATTAAATCCTTATTTTTGAGCGGTCAAAAAATACGATTTTTAGACATCAAAAAAACAACACTAAATCGATTGAAATCAATCGTTCACAAAACTTAATTAATGAATACAAATTCGTTTCAACTTAGACATATTGGTCCTAATAAAAAGGAACAAGAAAAAATGTTAAAAGCTATTAATGCAGATAGTTTAGAACAGTTAATTAATGAAACTGTGCCAGACAACATTCTTTTAAAAAACAAACTAGATTTAGAAGAATCTATGAGCGAGTATAAATACTTAGCACATATAAAAGCTTTATCAGAAAAAAATAAAGTGTTTAAAAGTTATATTGGTTTAGGTTATAACGAAGCAATTGTACCAAGTGTTATTCAAAGAAACATATTAGAAAATCCGGGTTGGTATACAGCTTACACACCTTACCAAGCAGAAATTGCTCAAGGTAGATTAGAAGCTTTGCTAAATTACCAAACAATGGTTTGTGATTTAACAGGTATGGAGCTTGCAAATGCTTCTTTATTAGACGAATCTACAGCTGCTGCAGAAGCAATGGCTTTGTTGTTCGATGTAAGAGAAAGAGCTAAGAAAAAAGCAAAAGCAAATAAGTTTTTTGTTTCTGATGAAATTTTACCACAAACACTTTCTCTTTTAGAAACAAGAGCTACACCAATTGGTATAGAATTAGTTGTCGGAAACCATGAAGAGTTTAATTTTGATGATGATTTTTTCGGAGCAATATTGCAATATCCTGGTAAATTCGGTCAAATATTTGATTATGAATCTTTTGCTGAAAAAGCGAATAATAACGACATTAAAATAGCAGTTGCTGCTGATATTTTATCATTAGTTAAATTAAAAGCTCCTGGAGATTTTGGTGCATCTGTAGTTGTGGGTACTACACAACGTTTCGGTATTCCGTTAGGTTATGGTGGTCCTCATGCAGCTTATTTTGCTACAAAAGAAGCTTACAAAAGAAGTATTCCTGGTAGAATAATTGGGGTTACTAAAGACATGAATGGTAAGCGTGCCTTAAGAATGGCATTACAAACCAGAGAACAACATATAAAAAGAGAAAGAGCAACTTCTAATATTTGTACAGCACAAGTATTATTAGCTGTTATGGCTGGTATGTATGCTGTTTATCATGGTAAAAATGGTTTAGAGTATATTGCTAACAATGTTCATCAACATACAAATCTATTAGCAAATGCTTTAGAAAACTTAGGTTTTAAACAACTTAATAAATCTTATTTTGATACTCTTTTAATTGAAGTTGAAGCAGATAAATTAAAAACCGTAGCAGAATCTAAAGAGATAAACTTTAATTATGTTGATCAAAACCATGTTTCTATATCTATAAATGAAACTGTAGATAAAGCTTCTTTAAAAGAAATAATTTCTTGTTTTGAAGAGGCTTTTAATTTAAAACCACAAGCATTACCAGAAACAACAACTATTTTAAACGAATCTTTATTAAGAAATACTACTTTCTTAGACAATGAAGTTTTTAACACGTATCAATCGGAAACAGATATGATGCGCTACATAAAGAAATTAGAGCGTAAAGATTTAGCTTTAAATCACTCTATGATTTCTTTAGGTTCTTGTACAATGAAATTAAATGCTGCATCAGAAATGTTGCCTTTAAGTAATCCTCAATGGGGAAATATTCATCCATTTGTTCCTTTAAATCAAGCAGAAGGTTATCAAGAAGTTTTAAAAAATTTAGAACATCAATTAAATATTATTACAGGTTTTGCGGGTACATCTTTACAGCCAAACTCTGGTGCACAAGGTGAATTTGCTGGTTTAATGACTATTAGAGCTTATCATCAAGCAAATAATGATTCCCATAGAAATATTTGTTTAATTCCTGCTTCTGCACACGGTACAAATCCTGCTTCTGCAGTTATGGCTGGTATGAAGGTTGTTGTAACTAAAACAGCAGAAAACGGTAATATCGATGTAGAAGATTTAAGAGAAAAAGCAACGCTACATAAGGACAACTTAGCTGCTTTAATGGTAACATATCCTTCTACTCATGGTGTTTACGAAAAAGAAATTAAAGAAATAACTAAAATTATTCACGATAACGGTGGACAAGTTTACATGGACGGAGCAAATATGAACGCTCAAGTTGGTCTAACAAATCCTGCTACAATTGGTGCAGATGTTTGTCATCTTAACTTGCATAAAACTTTTGCCATTCCTCATGGTGGTGGTGGTCCTGGTGTAGGGCCAATTTGTGTTGCTCCACAACTAGTTCCGTTTTTACCAACAAATCCAATAATTAAAACTGGTGGCAAAAGCGCAATTACTGCAATTTCTGCCGCTCCTTGGGGTTCTGCTTTAGCTTGTTTAATTTCTTACGGATATATTACAATGTTAGGTGCAGACGGATTGACTAATTCTACTAAAAATGCAATCTTAAACGCAAACTACATTAAAGAGCGTTTAGAAGAACATTATCCAACTTTATATACCGGAGAAAAAGGTCGTGCAGCACACGAAATGATTATTGATTGTAGAGATTTTAAACAAAAAGGTATCGAAGTTGTAGATATTGCAAAACGTTTAATGGATTATGGTTTTCATGCACCAACAGTTTCTTTTCCTGTAGGAGGAACAATGATGATTGAACCTACAGAATCTGAAAGTTTAGCAGAATTAGATCGTTTTTGTGATGCCATGATTTCTATTAGAGAAGAAATTAAAAATGCATCGAAAGAAGATTTAAACAATCCTTTAAAAAATGCTCCTCATACACAAGAAATGCTTACTTCGGATGAATGGGAGTTACCTTACACTAGAAAGCAAGCTGCATTTCCTTTAGACTACATTGCCGAAAATAAGTTTTGGCCAACTGTAAGAAGAGTTGATGATGCCTATGGCGATAGAAATTTAATTTGTTCTTGTAATCCTATTGAAGATTACATGTAATAATTGATTAAATAATTATAAAAAAAACCACCTAAAATCTAGGTGGTTTTTTATTTTATAAATTTTTTATTGGACAATATCATCTACAATCATTTTTGCATGAATTCTAGAATTTTCTATAAACCATTTATGAGTTTCTAAACCTCCACAAATTACTCCAGCTAAATAAACACCTTTTACATTTGTTTCCATAGTTTCATCATTATATACGGGTATTTTCTTATCGTCTTTAGAAAACTGAACACCTACATGTTCTAAAAATTTAAAATTTGGTTTATAACCAGTTAAGGCTAATACAAAATCATTTTCTATTGTTTTAATACCATTTTTAGTATTTACAATTACATTTTTATCTGTAATTTCTTTCACTGTTGTATTGTAAAAAACGTTTATACTTCCTTCTTTAATTCTATTAATAATATCTGGTCTTACCCAGTACTTTACACGTTGCCCAATTTCTTCTCCTCTAACTATTAAAGTTACCTCAGCACCTTTTCTGTAACATTCTAATGCAGCATCAACAGAAGAATTACTTGCACCGATTACAGCTAATTTCTGACCTGCATAAAAATGAGGATCGTTATAATAATGGGAAACCTTAGGTAGATTTTCACCTTCAACATCCATAGTATTTGGCAGATCGTAAAAGCCAGTTGCAATTATAATATTAGTTGCTTTGTATGTATTTTTTGAAGTATTTAATGTAAACTCCTTTTCATTTTTATCTATAGAATTTACCGTTTCAAATAAATGTAATTTTAATTTATTTGAAGTTACAATTCTTCTATAGTACTCCAAAGCTTCGTTTCTTCTTGGTTTGGCTTCTTTACTTATAAATGGAATATTGTCTATTTCTAATTTTTCTGAAGAAGAAAAAAACTGCATGTTAACAGGATAATTGTATAGAGAATTTACAATTGGACCTTTTTCTATAATTAGATATTTTAATCCTTTCTTTTTAGCTTCTAAACCACAAGCAATTCCTATTGGGCCTCCGCCAACAATAATAACATCATACAAATTCATAAAACTATTTTTAGTTGTAATAAACTTCATCTAAACTAACTACCTCTTCATCTTTCCTTCTTCTAAAAATATGGTTTGGTGCTAATTCGGAAATAGAATGCAAACCTAAAGCTGCAATAATTTCTTTAATTGCTACTACCGTTTTTGAATGATAATTTTTTACTCGAACATTTTTCTTCTCTACAACAAGCGCTTTCACCAAATCTTCATCTTGGGTTGCAACACCAACTGGGCAAGTATCTAAATTACATTCTCTTGCTTGAATGCAACCTAAGCTTAACATAAAACTTCTTGCCATACCAACAGCATCTGCACCTAAAGCTAGATATTTTACCACATCAAAAGCATCTACGGCTTTACCACTTGCAATTATTTTAATTTGATTTTTTAAGTTGTGTTTTAATAATTGTTTATTGATAAAAACCAAACCTTCTATTAAAGGCGTACCAATGTAATTTGTAAATTCTAAAGGAGCAGAACCAGTTCCTCCTTCTCCACCATCAACAGAAATAAAATCTGGGTAATTATTATGCGTTGCAAATGCAGTAATCATTTCTGATATTTCTTGGTTATCACCAACACATAATTTAATTCCGACAGGTTTACCATTCGCTAACTCTCTTACTTTTTGAATAAACTGAATTAACTCATCATAGTTAGAAAATGCCGAATGACCTGGAGGAGAATCAACTTGAGTACCCGGAGTTACAGATCTAATTTCTGCGATTTCTTGTGTGTTTTTTTTAGCTGGTAAAATTCCGCCATGACCTGGTTTTGCACCTTGAGAAAACTTAATTTCAATCATTTTAACCTCTGGTCTAACAGCATTTTTTTTGAAAATTTCATCATCAAAAACACGTTTGCCATTTATAGATTTTCCTGCACCAAAATAACCCGTTCCTACTTGAAAAATTAAATCACCGCCTTGTAAATGATAAGGAGAAATTCCACCTTCGCCAGTATTATGTGCAAAATCGCCCATTTTTGCTCCTTGATTTAACGCCATAACTGCATTTTTACTAAGCGAACCAAAAGACATTGCAGAAATATTTATGATAGAACTTTTATATTTTTGAGTACACTTATCTGAACCAAAAGTAATTTTATCGCCAATTATATCGTGGTGTGCAGTAGGAAAAAGTGAATGTTTTACAAATTCATATCCTTTTTTATAAACATTATGTTGTGTACCAAAAGGAATGGTTTCTTTTTCTAATTTAGATCTTTGATAAACAATACTTCTTTTTTCTCTATTTATGGGAGTTCCGTTTAAATTGTCTTCTATAAAATATTGCTGAATTTTATCTCTTTCTTCTTCGAAAAACCAACGTAAACGAGCTACTAACGGAAATGCTCTTAATAACGAGTGTTTGGTTTGTAAACTATCATAAATAGCAATTAAACTTAGCAAACCAGATATTGATAGTAATATTATTGTGCCTATTTGAGGAATAAAATAAACTAAAACTCCAGCTAAAATTGTGATTGCAAATAATATTGCAAGTATGGTATTTCTCATTATATAAAGTATATTTTAAAAAGGTTTAAAAATAATGAAATTAGCACGAAAATTGTACTTGCTTTGGCAAATAGTTTGCGTTAGGGATTGAATTGGAAATCCTTTTTATGAAGAATGAATAAAAAGATTGAAAAGTAAAGCCCGACCTGTAAGGTAACGCCCCAAAAAAAACTCTAACAAATTAATGTTAGAGCTTTTTATATGTTTGAAAAACTTAAGAAAATTATTTCTTAAATTTTGCATATTTGTTTTTGAACTTGTCAATACGTCCTGCAGCATCAATAAGTTTAGATTTACCAGTGTAAAATGGGTGAGAAGTTCTAGAAATCTCTAATTTTACTAAAGGATACTCTACACCATCAACGTCTAAAGTTTCTTTTGTATCTGCAGTAGAACGCGTTAAAAATACGTCTCCGTTGGACATGTCTTTAAAAGCAATCAGTCTATAATTTTCTGGATGAATTCCTTTTTTCATTTTTAATATATTTAATACTTTAATGTTATGTTTGTAAGAGTAAAGTTGGTAAAGTTTTACTCAAAATTCTAAATAGCTGTTAATAACTATTTTGAGGATGCAAATTTAAGCTTATTTTTTAATTTACAAATAAATAAATTGTTTTTATTTTAATAAAGTTCTTTTTTATGCTTCTTTTAATACATAAAAGTTGTTTTTTATGCTGATTTTTTTGAATCTTTACGTTCTAATATATTGAAATCTATATAAATAATGAAGAAATTTTCTACTTTAGTAACACTTTTAACAACGTTATTTTTAACAATATCTTGTTCTAATGATTATAAATTTATTCTAGAAAAACCAAATAAAGCTGTTTTAAATGAATCTGTTACCTTAAAACTAACAGAAAAAGACAGCAAAGAAATTGAAAAAGTACAATTTTACGTAAACGGTAAACAAGTAGAAAGTAACGGTAATACTGCTACCATAAATACCAAAGATTTGGGTGTAGGTAAACATGCTGTAAATGCACTTGCTTTTTTTGATGGTAAAACTAAAAAAACGAATGGATTTATTGAAGTTTTTGCCAATACAAAACCTGCCATCTATAAATTTAAAATTATTAATGAATATCCGCACGACACAAAAGCTTACACACAAGGGCTAGAATTTTATAAGGGTTATTTATATGAAACTACGGGTCGTAGAGGTGAATCTACTCTTAGAAAAGTAGATATAAAAACGGGTAAAGTTTTACAAAAAATAGATTTAGACAACAAATATTTTGGTGAAGGAATGACAATTGTGGATGACAAAATAATTTGGCTTACCTGGGAAAGTAACAAAGGTTTTGTTTACGATTTAGAAACTTTTGAATTAGAAAAGGAATTTGCTTACAATAAAAGTAAAGAAGGTTGGGGTTTAACGCACAGCGATAAAGAACTTATAAAATCTGATGGTTCTGATAAAATTTGGTTTCTAGACCCAAACACACTTAAAGAAAAACGTTTTATACAAGCATATACTAATGATCGTTCTGTAAATTATCTAAACGAATTAGAGTTAGTTAATGGTAAAATTTACGCTAATAAGTATCAAAAAAACACCATTGCAATTATTAATGCAGAAACTGGTATTGTAGAAGGTTTAGGCGACTTAAGAGGTTTAGAAAAAGTGATGTCTAAAACTCAGAAATTAGTAGAAAACGATGAGGTTTTAAATGGTATTGCATACGATGCAGAAAATAACAGATTGTTTGTTACCGGTAAATATTGGGGCAAATTATTTGAAATAGAATTGGTTAAGCAATAATTATATTACTTTTACGTATATAAGAACTTATACTTACAAAACATTAATTTATGCGTTATTTTATTTCTTTCGTTATTTGTATTGCTTTAATTTCTGTAAGTTCTTGCAGAAAAGATTTCTCTACAATAGAAAGTTTTGGAGCTTTAGAATTTTCTAAAGACACCGTTTTTTTAGATACTGTTTTTACAAATATTGGTTCTGCAACTTATAATTTAAAAGTATATAATAGAAGTAATAATGCAATCACCATTCCTTATATTACTTTAGAAAAAGGAAACAGTTCTAATTATAGATTAAACGTAGATGGTATTGCCGGTAAAACATTTAATAATATAGATATACTTGCTAAAGATAGTATCTACGTATTTATAGAAACCACAGTAGATGTTTCGGCAGAAACAAATCCGCTGTATACAGACAGAATTTTATTTGATAACGGAGATAAAGAACAAAACGTAGATTTGGTTACTTTGGTTGAAGATGCAAACTTTATTTATCCGGGTAAAGATGCTATCTCTATGAAAATTGATAGTTTAACTTTAGACGGAGAACCAACGACAATTAAAGGTCGTTTTTTAAATGATGATGAACTTATTTTTAATAAAACAAAACCAACTGTAATTTATGGTTATGCTGCGGTACCTGCAAATAAAACACTTACTATAGAAGCTGGTGCAAGAGTTCATTTTCATGATAATTCGGGTTTAATCGTAGACAATAAAGCTACCTTAAAAGTAAACGGAACTCTTAATGATAAAGTTATTTTTGAAGGTGATAGACTAGAAAATAGTTTTAGTGAAATTCCTGGACAATGGGGAACTCTTTGGATGCGAGCCGGAAGTACAGAAAACGAAATAAAAAACACAATTATAAAAAATGGTATCATCGGAATTTTAATTGATAGTATAGGCAGCAGTACATCGCCAACTTTAAAATTAGAAAATACCGAAATCTACAACCATTCTAACTTCGGAATTTTAGCTAGAGAAACAAATATTGAAGGAAATAATGTTGTAATTGGTTCTGCAGGTCAAGCCTCTTTGGCCGCTACCATTGGAGGAACTTATAATTTTACCCACAGTACTTTCGCAAATTATTGGAACAATGGAATAAGACAATTACCAGCCGTGTTAGTAAATAACTTTTTTACCTATACAAATGAAAGTGGAGAAGAAATTGCAGAAACTAGAGATTTAAAAGCTGCAAATTTTACCAATTGTATTTTTGAAGGCAATAATAATATAGAGTTTATTTTAGATAATTTAAATAATGGGAGTTTATTTAATTATGCCATCAAAAATTGTATGATTCGTTTTAATGATACCAATAATTCTTTTGAAGGCATTACAGAACTAGACTTTAACAACAACACAAATTACAGTGATATTATTTTAAACGGAAATGCTAATTTTAAAGATACTCAGAAAAGTAATTTTATAATTGGTGAGAATAGTGACGCTATAAATAAAGCTTTATCTACTCCTTTTAATATTGATATCTTAGGTGTAGACAGAACTTCAAATCCTGATATTGGCGCTTATCAGCATATTATTTTTAATGATTAATCATTTCTTTTTTAATTTAAATTTACAAAATCATTTTTAGCATCTATAAAAACAGCCAAAGACGTTGCTTTCTTCTTAAAACCGTAAAAGCTTTCGAACTTTATATTTTTATTCAAATAAATAATTACATTATGTCCTGATGAGCTTCCTAACGGCGAAAAGTACTTTATTGGAGATTTTTCTGAAAACTCTTTCGTAGAAACCTCTATCTCTTTAATTGTTTCAAAAGGAATAATTGCATTTGCTAAAATGCCGAATTTTAAAACTACTTGTTTCTTTTTTAAATCTATAAAAACAGGTCTTCTCGATAAAGATTTTATAAGCGCCAATACTTGTAAAAAGGTATAAATACTTAAGGTCGTTAAAATAAATGTCCCCTTGCTATTACCCACTTTTATCATAGAATGTGTTACAAACGCTTCTACAACAATAACCAATAGAAACCCCAGAATTACACTATTAGCTGTACTTTCTTTATGATAAGAAAACTCATTTTCTTTTAACTTTCTCTTCCTCCAATTAAAAAGACCGTAATAAACAACAGAAATTTCAGCAGCTAGAATATTTCCTATAATTTGAGGCATTATTTTCGTACAAATTCTTTAAACTATCTCATAAAAATCTAAAGAATTATTTTTGTTTTCTTTTACTTTTTTTAGTTCACTACTACTTTTTATTATCACAAAAAAACAACTAAAACCTCAACAAAGGGCAATGCATAAATTTTTAGATTTTCTTTTGGAAGAATAGAGCACGCAATAAAAGAACCTAGCAAAGCAACAATAATTATTGTTTTATTAGAAATGTCTTTACTCCTAATTAATAAATAATAGACAAAAGGAACTGTTATTAACAAATCTATAAGTACAAATACTGAAATTTCTGAAACAAGATTAGATCTTTTTGTAATTGTTACCAATAATAGAAACATTAATAACGGAATACCGAAAACAAATAAATTACTTCGAAAATTAATTTTACCAATCATAAAAAAACTATTATTCATTCTAAAGCACTTGGCTTTCCCATTTTTTTTTGTTACGCTTTTCAAGAGCTATTTTTCCTTGTAAACAACACCGTTTTTCATCACAAAAACTACATTTTCCATTGTGTTAATGTTTTTTGTTGGATCTTCATCTACAGCTATAATATCTGCATAAAATCCTTTTTGAATCTGACCAATTTCATCTGACATCTTTAATAACATCGCATTTGTAATTGTTGCAGATTGAATTGCTTCTATAGCTGGCATACCGGCCTCAACCATAAAACCAAATTCTTTACCATTATTACCATGCTTAAAAACACCTGCATCTGTACCAAAAGCAATTCCAACACCTTTTTTATACGCTTTTGCAAAAGTTCCTTGAATCTGTGGACCAACTGCTAAAGCTTTAGGAACAACTATTTCTGGATAAAAACCTTCAATTTTAGCTTTCTCTTCTACTTCTTTACCTGCAGTAATTGTTGGCACTAAATATGTATCGTGTTTTTTCATTAACCCCATTGTCCCTTCACTCATATAAGTTCCGTGTTCTATGGTTTTAACACCTCCTATTATTGCTCTTTTCATTCCTTCATCTCCGTGCGCGTGCGCAGCAACATGCATTCCATAATCTTCAGCCGTTTCACAAATAGCTTTAATCTCTTCTATTGTAAACTGCGGATTATCGCCTGATTTTGCAACACTTAAAACACCTCCTGTTGCTGTTATTTTTATACAATCTGCTCCGTTTTTATAACGCTGTCTAACAGCTTTTTTTGCATCATCTACAGAATTTACGACACCTTCTTTTGGTCCAGGATTTCCAATTAGTTTTCTACTACTTCCGTTTGTAGGATCTGCATGACCACCAGTAGTTGCCAAAGATTTACCCGCTGTAAAAACTCTTGGTCCCATAATTTTACCAGAATTTATAGCATTTTTTATAGAAATATTTACACCTGTCCCGCCTAAATCTCTTACAGATGTAAAGCCATTTAATAAGGTTGTTTTTGCAAAACCTACAGAATTAAATGCAACATCTGCCTCGTTTAAAATATAATTATTCAGCCTTGTATTTCTATTAAATTCTTGCTCTATATGAACATGAAAATCAATTAAACCAGGTAAAACCACTTTATCTTTTAAATCTATAACATTTGCAGTAGAACTTTTAGGAGCAACATAACCATCTAAAATTTTAGAAACTTTATCTCCTTTTACAACAATTGTTTTTTTAGAAGAAATTACACCAGATTTTGTATCTAATAATTTTCCGCATAAAATATATGTTGTTTGTGCATTAACGTTTTGTAACATAAAAAGTGTTGTAAAAAGTAAAAGTAATTTCTTCATTTGTATAAATTTTATCTTTAAATGTATGAAAAAATACCTAATTTGCTTGCTTTAAACTTAAATAATGAAAAACGTAGTTATTACAGGTACAAGTAGAGGAATTGGTTTTGAACTTGCCAAACAGTTTGCAGAAAATGGTCATAATGTTTTGGCTTTGTCTAGAAATACAAAACCTTTGTTAAACTATAACCATAAAAATATTACAGTAATTTCTGTTGACTTATCGAACTCTAATGATTTAAAAAAAGTTTCTGAATTTGTAGAGAACAATTGGCAAAGTGTAGATATTTTAATAAACAATGCTGGTAAACTTGTAAATAAACCTTTTACAGAGCTTTCTTCTAACGACTTTCTAGATGTTTATAAAGTAAATGTATTTGCAGTTGCAGAAATCACAAAAATTATGATTCCTTATTTAAAGAAAGGAAGTCATGTAGTTACTGTTAGTTCTATGGGCGGAATTCAAGGAAGCATGAAGTTTGCAGGATTGGCTGCATATTCATCTGCCAAAGGTGCTGTTATTACCTTATCAGAATTGTTAGCAGAAGAATATAAAGAACAACAAATAGCTTTTAATGTTTTGGCTTTAGGAGCCGTACAAACAGAAATGTTAGCAGAAGCTTTTCCTGATTATCAAGCACCTTTAACAGCTACAGAAATGGCAGATTATATATATAACTTTGCTTTAACAGGTAATAAATTTTATAACGGTAAAGTTTTACAGGTATCTTCTACAACTCCGTAATTTCATTTCAATTTTGGATACAGAATATAAAAATTACATACCCCAAAAAGCAATTCCTTTTTTAGAATTTTTAATTAATGAACATAATTTCACATTAAAAATTGTAAACCAAAGAGCCACAAAACATGGCGATTTTAGAAGTTTACCAAATGGTAAATTTCAAATAACCGTAAATAATAATTTAAATAAATATCAATTTCTATTGACTTTGGTGCATGAAATAGCACATCATGTTACGCATCAAAAATTTGGAGTAGTTCAAGCACATGGTAAAGAATGGAAAGCTATTTTTCAGCATTTGATGTTGCCTTTTTTAAATCCAAATATTTATCCGAATGAAATTTTACCTCATTTAGCCAATTATTTAAAAAACCCGAAAGCAAGCACAGATTCTGATGTAAATTTATCTCTAGCTTTAAGAGGAAATGTTGCAGAAAATGGCAAACATTTTATTTTTGACATTCCTTTAAACGAACTCTTTATTTTTAAAAATACTATTTACAAACGCGGTAATAAAAGAAGAACTCGTTACGAATGCTTAAATATGTCTAATAAAAAAGTCTATTTATTTAATCAAAATGTAGAAGTAAAACTTTACAAAGATTTATAATGATATAAAAAAAGCTCCTTTTTTAAGGAGCTTTTTTTAGTTAATCTCTTTTAATAAATAAAGTATCTAAATTCATTTCTTTTTGCAACCAATTTCTTAATTCCCTTTCTTTAGGTGTTATAATACTATCTGGTATCTTTAGATTCCATTTAATTGTTGCAACCGGAATTGTATCAATTTTAATAAAATCTTTAGAAGACAAAACACTTGCAAAACCAATTTCTTCGATATCTACGTATCTTATTTTAGCATCTTTTGCTATTCTACTAAAAGCTACTACTTTTTGATTTTTATTTAAAGCATCTTGTTCTATTCTGTTATTTAAACTAGATATAGTTTCCTCTAAATCTGCTATTTGTTTTTGTAAACCTGCAATAATATTTTTACTTTCCTTGAGCTCTTCTCTTTTCTCTTTATAAGCTGTTGTAATCAACTCAAAACTTTTGGTATCGCTACCCTTAATAATTATTTTAAAATCCTTTATTTTATCGTAGCTAACGTTATTTGCTAATTGATTATTTAAAATATTTTCTTCGCCATCACTTACTTCATTAAAGAAATTAAGATTAATAATTTTATTTTCATAACTGTAAGAATCATCAATTAATTGAAAAGACTTTACAGTTTTAACTTCGTTTTTAATAAAATTATTAACCTGTGTTTTTACTTGGTTTTCTTTAAAAACAGTTATAAAAGTAAATATGGCAGGTATCATTACAGCAATACCAACTACTGTTGCAATGGTAGAGTATCTTTTACGTTTAGCCGCATTTGCATATTTATGCATAGGAAAACGTAATAATTTTAACACCAAAAATGTTGCCAATGCAATAAAAATAGTATTTATAGTAAATAAATACATAGCACCAAAAAAGTAAGAAAATTTACCTTTAGCTAAACCATAACCAGCTGTACATAAAGGTGGCATTAATGCTGTTGCAATTGCAACACCAAAAATAACTGAAGCTATAGTACCTTTTTTTGTTCTTGCAACCATTAAGGCTAATCCACCAAAAAAGGCAATTAAAACATCTCGAATATCTGGACTAACTCTTCCTAATAATTCTGAATTATCTTCACTTAAAGGAAAAAAGTAAAAGAACAAGAACGAAGCAAATAAACTTAAACCAATCATGGTTCCTAAGTTCATCAAAGACTTTTTAAAAGTATTGATGTCATTTAATGCAAAAGACATACCTAAACCTAATATTGGCCCCATTAATGGCGATATTAACATGGCACCAATTACAACTGCTGTAGAGTTTGCATTTAAACCGATAGAGGCCACAAAAACGGCAAAAAGTAAAATCCAAGCTGTAGCACCTTTAAATGGTATATCTGCTTTTATAGCTTCTATAGTTGCTTCGTGATCTGTATCATCTCTAAAGTCGAAAAGTTCTATTAAAAACTTTTTTACACTTTCTAGCAAACCTTTTGCATCTTTCTGAACATTTTGTTTAGAATTTTCTGCTGCATTAGGTGTAGGGTTTTTAAGATCTTCTTCCATTTATATTAATTTATAACTTTGGAAAGATACAAAAAAAGTGATTTGATTCTTAAAATATATACTATTGTAGATAAATTTTATCTATCTCTAATTTAAAAGCTTCTTGTTTTTTATTACCTATTAGAAATGCAATTTCAGCAATACTGTTAGCAGAAAAATTTCCGATTGATAATTTTCTTCCTCTAAAGGCAGGGTACATTTCTGAAAGCTTTATTCTGATAGTTTGCCACTCTCCGGAGGTTGTAAAAGGCGATATGTAGGAATGAGCATTATCTAAATTATCTTTTAATCTAAATTGATACTTTTTACCATCTCCTTTTACCTTTATAACTACCTCTGTATAGCCAATAGTTTTTAAGTTTATATTTTTATTTCTTAATGATGAAAATCCGCCATTATTTTCTAAAGAGATTTTTCCATAAAATTCTCCATAACCAGAATTATTTAAGATAAAACTGCCATAAGACTTTCCTCCCATTACAACATCATCTACTATTTTCCAATCTTCAATGTTTACAGATTTTTTAAAGTCGAAAAGTATTTGGCTTGATAAATTCATAGTGCTAAAATAAATGATTAAAAATATTTTGTTTATCATTACTTGTAATTATTTAAACAAAAATACTAGTTTAAAAGCAAAACTATGTTGAAGTAGTGTTAAAAAAAAACTCCACACAAAGTGTGGAGTTTTATAATCAAGTGACCGGGCTGGGGCTCGAACCCAGGACCCTCTCCTTAAAAGGGAGATGCTCTACCAACTGAGCTACCAGGTCATTCTTTTCGCTTAGCGGGTGCAAATATACACCTTAATTTAAATAAAACAAGTTTTTTTTTATTTTATTTCATCTAAATAAACTTGCCTAACTTTCTTTAATAAATTAGAAGAATAAACAAAACTTACAACCGACTCATTTTCAGTAGAAAATATATCTTCACTAGAACCTTCCCAAGCTTTTACTCCTTTATTTAAAAAAACAATTTTTTCTCCAATTTCTATTACAGAATTCATATCATGTGTATTTATTACTGTCGTAATTTTATATTCATCTGTAATTTCTTGAATTAAATTATCAATTACAATTGCAGTTTGAGGATCTAAACCAGAATTTGGTTCATCACAAAACAAATATTTAGGGTTCATAACAATTGCTCTAGCAATTGCAACTCTCTTTTGCATTCCTCCAGATAGTTCTGCAGGTAATTTTTTGTTGGAATTTTCTAAATTTACCCTTTTAAGAACTGTGTTTACACGATCTAACATTTCCGATTGAGATTTCTTAGTAAACATCTTTAAAGGAAACATTACGTTTTCTTCTACCGTTTGAGAATCAAACAAAGCACTTCCCTGAAAAACCATGCCTATTTCTTGTCTCCACTGCATTTTTTGTTCTTGAGTAAATTCTGTGTTTAATCTTCCGTCAAAAGCAACTGTTCCTTTCTCTGGAACATGCAATCCAATTAAAGATTTTAAAAATACTGTTTTACCAGAACCACTTTGTCCAATAATTAAATTTGTTTTACCAGGTAAAAAAGTTGTTGTAATCCCTTTTAAAACTTCTGTACCATTAAATCCTTTATGTAAATTTTTTACTTCTATCATATTTTATGTTAATAGCATTTGAGTTAAAAAATAATTTGCAATAACTATTAAAATGGTTGTCCAAACTACAGCTTGTGTACTTGCTCTTCCTACAGCAATCGATCCTCCTTTTACATAATAACCATGATATGAAGGCACAGTAGCTATTAAAAAAGAAAAGATTATCGTTTTTATTAATGCATAAACTATTAAAAATGGTTTAAAATCTGTTTGAATACCTGTTATGTAATCTGTACCTGCAAACAAACCAGAAAGCACACCTGCAATCCAACCTCCAAAAATACCAAGAGCCATTGCTAACGTTATTAAAAAAGGATAGAAAAAAAGAGCCGCTATAATTTTTGGTAATACTAAAAAATTAAGTGAATTAATTCCCATAACTTCTAAAGCATCAATTTGCTCTGTAACTCGCATTGTACCAATACTAGAAGTTATATAAGAACCCACTTTACCTGCCAAAATAATACAACAAAATGTAGGTGCAAATTCTAGAATTATAGATCTTTTTGCGGCAAAACCAATTAAAGAATCTGGTATAAATGGGCTATCTAAATTTAAGGCAGTTTGTAATGCAATCACTCCTCCAATAAAAAATGAGATAAACATAATAATACCTAAAGATTTAATACCTAAATCTTCAACTTCTTTCATTAATGCTTGGTAAAAAACACGACGTTTCTGCGGTTTTCTAAAAACACGCTTTAACATCATAAAATACTTACCCACATGTTCTAAATACGTCATTTAAACTAATTTTAGGCTAAAGTATTAAAATATGATTAATTGAATGTTAATTATACAACTTCAAAATAAAAAATAATTACTTTTGATGAAATTTATAATATTTTTCAACTAATGAAGAAAGCTATTTTCTACCTATTAACATCAATTATTTTAATCTCTAGTTGTACTAGAAGTAGTACAAAAACCTCAAAAAAACCAAAGTTGGTAATTGGTATTGTAATAGATCAAATGAGATATGATTATTTAACAAGATATGCAGACAGGTATTCTGAAGGCGGGTTTAATAGAATTTTAAAAAACGGATTCTCTCTTGAAAATGCCCATTTTAATTATATACCAACATATACTGCTGTCGGACACACATCTATATATACAGGTACAACACCAGATAATCACGGTATAATTTCTAACAATTGGTACGATAAAAAATTAAAAGAAACGATCTACTGTGTAGATGATGATAACTACAAAACGGTAGGAAATGATGGTTATGTTGGAAAAAAATCTCCACATAGATTATACACTACAACAATAACCGATCAGTTACAATTAGCACAAAATATGCAAGGAAAAACAATTGGTATTTCTATTAAAGATAGATCTGCAATTTTACCAGTTGGGCATACAGCTAATGCTGCATATTGGTACGATGGAGGCGATAAAAATCAATGGATAACTAGTTCTTTTTATATGGATGAATTACCAAGTTGGGTAAAAGATTTTAATAAAAATAACAAAGCAGATTCTTATTTAAATACTACTTGGGAAACATTATATGATATCGAAACATATACACAAAGTAGAGCCGATAATAATATTTACGAAAACAATTTAAACGGAAAAGAAAAACCAGACTTTCCTAAAAACTTAAAAGAATTAAGAGAAAAAAATGGGAATTTTAGCTTGATCAAAACTATTCCTGCTGGTAATACTTATACTGTAGATTTTGCAAAAGCAGTGATTAAAGGAGAACAATTAGGTACTACTGAATTTACAGATTTTTTAAGTGTTAGTTTTTCATCTACAGATTATGTTGGTCATAGATACGGTGTTGCTGCTGTAGAAACTGAAGATACATATTTAAGACTTGATAAAGATTTAGAAGAATTTTTTAATTTTTTAGACACTGAAGTTGGTAAAGGAAATTACACTTTATTTTTAACTGCAGATCATGCAGCGGTTCATGTACCATCTTACCTTCAATCACTAAAAATACCTGCACATTATATGAGCACTAAAGATTTTAGCGACTTCTTATTAGGTGTTACCCAAAAGTATTTTAATTCTAAAGAATTGATAGAAAATGTTTCTAATTATCAAATCTTTTTAGATAAAAATAAAATTGAATCTTTAGGTTTAGATAAAAATGATGTTGCACAAAGAATTGCTGATGAAGTTGTAAATTTTGATAAAATATACAAAGCTGTAACTGCTAGAACATTACAAACAACTAATTTTACTAGCGGTATTTTAAGCTCTTTGCAAAATGGTTACAATCAGAAATTTTCTGGAGACGTTTTAATGATTCCTTATCCTGCAACATTAATTAGCAGTAGAAAAGGTACAAGTCACGGTTCTGGTTACTCTTATGATACACACGTACCAATTATATTTTATGGTAACGGAATTAAAAAAGGAAGATCTACTAAGAAATATGATATTATAGATATTGCACCTACAATTTCTAATTTACTTAAAATTGAAGCGCCAAACGGAACATCAGGAAAAATTATAGATGAAGTTTTAGAGAAATAATTACAATTTAAAAACAGAATTATCTTGGTGCTTTTTAATAGCTTTTCTAGAAAGAACAATTCCTATTATAAGCGATATAAAAGCACCAATTGAAATTCCCGGAATAAAATTTATGAATAGAAAAAAATCATAAGCTCCATGAAATATTGTAGCTAATAACAAACCAATTAAATTCAATTGAACTCTATTCTTAGAAAACTTAGCTTTTCCCATAAAATATCCCATCAAAATTCCGAAAGTTGCATGTGCAGGAACAGCCGTAAAAGCTCTAATTAAACCTGTCCCAGCACCATATTGAAAAGTATATATTACATTTTCTAAAGCTGCAAACCCCATAGAAACCATCACTGCATAGACGATTCCATCGAAGGGTTCGTTAAATTCTTTATTTTTTTGCGAATAAAACCTTACTATTAAATATTTAGAAAATTCTTCAACTAAAGCAACTACTACAAAAGCTTTTAAAAACTGATGAAATATATCTTTTGAATTTAATTCTGGAAATAATAAGGTAGCAGCATAGCCAATAGCAAAAGTTAGAGTCACACTTACAGTTGCACCTAATAGAAATGTTTTTACTAAAATTGTTACAGGCTCTTTTTCATATTTATCTTTAAAGTAAATATATAAAATTATAATAGTTACTGGCGCAATAGCCAAGAGTAGTAAATTCATTTATCCGCAGCAATTTAAACTTGATTTTAATTTTTTGGTAAAAATACTTCTGCCATCATACATCGTGCACTACCACCACCGCAAGTTTCTATTGTTTCTAAAGAACTAGAAATAATTTTACAATGATTATTTATTTTAGCTACCTGACTTTGTGTTAACGAATCGTGTGCAGTTTTACTCATCACAAGAAACAACTCATCATTAGCTCCTCTAACTTGTAACATGTTACCGGCAAAATTATGCATTTGAGCTTCAGTAATTTCAATGACCTGTTTACCATCTTCTTTTAAATGCTTTAAGACATTTTTCTTTTCGGCTTTATTATCTATGGTATCAAGACAGATTACTGCAAAAGTTTCTGCAACGCACATCATCACATTTGTATGATAAATTGCTGCTCTCTCTCCTTCTACAGTTTGATTAGCAACAAAAACTACAGGTGTATACTCAAAATCTTCACAAAACTCTATAAATAAATCTTCATCTGCTCTGGCAGATAAAGCGCAGTATGCTTTTCTATTTACTCTATCTAAAATAATACTTCCTGTACCTTCTAAAAATAAATCTTCTTCTTCAGCAGAAGTATAATCAACAATATTTTCGATTAAAAAATCATTTTTTTCTAACTCATTTAAAATATCATCTCTTCTTTCCAAACGTCTATTTTCTGCAAACATTGGATACAATCCTACAGTTCCATCAGAATGAAAAGAAATCCAATTATTAGGAAAAATTGAATCTGGTGTGTCAAATTTATCAGTATCAGAAACTACTACAACATTAACACCAAAACTTTTTAATTTAAAAACAAAAGCATCAAATTCTTGTTGAGCTTTGTTATTAATTTCAGCATTTTTTAAATCAATGTCTTCCTGAAAATAGTTGTTTACTGCGGTTTGTTCATTCATCCTAAAGTTGATAGGACGAATCATTAATATGGTATTTGTAGTTTGTTGCATAAATTTTAAATAAAGTACAAATATAAACACATATTATAATAGAATACGTATTAAAATTAAAAACCGTTTTCTTTTTTTGAAAACGGTTTTTACTAAATTTATTACAAGCTTTATTCTCTTATTAACGGCATTGTAGAACACCTTAGCAAGCCTTCTTGTTTGGCTATTTCTGAATAAGCAACTTCTTCAACTATAAATCCTTTACTTCTAAGCCACGTATTTAAGCGAGTAAAGTTTTTTTCTGAAATGATTACATCTTCTGAAATCGAAAAAATATTACTATTCATGTTATACATTTCTTCCTTATCAATTTCAAAAATATTCTCTTTTCCAAAGAAATCTACTAACCATTGATATTCTTTTTCAACTAAAAATCCGTTTTTATGAAGTATAGCTTTGTTTTTTCCTATTGGTTGAAAGCAACAATCTAAATGTAAAGCATTCTCTTTAGGGTTCACATTATCTTTTCTTAATTCAAAAGATTTTACCGTTTTTTCTGGAAACAATTCTTGCAACGCAATTACAGCATCTGTATTCGTTCTTGCTGTAATAAATTCTGGATAATCTTCTCCTGAGTAAGTACCCACAAAAATATAATCATTCCAGGGCATTACATCACCACCTTCTACATGACATTCTTCAGGTAGCTTTATAATATTTTTAGCATCAATTTGAGATAACACATGATTTATCGCATCAATTTCTTGATCTCTATCTGGCAAAATATTTGCTTTTACCAATTTATCTTCTATTACAAATGCTATATCTCTAGAAAATATTTGATTATAATCTTCTATAACTTTTGGTCTAAAAACTTCTACATTATATTTTTCTAAAACAGTTGCAACCGCATCTATTTCAGCAACCATATCTGCTTCTTTTGGGTAAGTACCCGCAAGAACATGCTGCTTACTTTTAGGGTCGTAACAATCTTCTACTTTGGGCGTAGGACCAACACTATTTGCTATTCCTAATACTACAGCTTTAAGTTTAGCTGTTTCATTTTTGATATTTAGTTTTAACATATAAAAAATGTAAAAAAAAAAGCTTCATATAATTATGAAGCTTTTTATTGTTAGTGTTTTTATTATCTATTTTCTATAGATGTAAAAGCTCTTAAGTTTTCGCCAGTATAAATTTGACGAGGTCTACCAATTGGCTCTTTGTTTAAACGCATTTCTTTCCATTGTGCAATCCAACCTGGTAATCTACCTAAAGCAAACATTACTGTAAACATCTCTACAGGAATTCCCATTGCTCTATAAATAATACCAGAGTAGAAATCTACATTAGGATATAATTTTCTATCTACAAAGTAAGGATCGTTAAGTGCTTCTTGCTCTAATCCTCTTGCAATATCTAAAATAGGATCTTCGATACCTAAATCTTTTAAAACTTCATCGGCTGCTTTTTTAATAATTGTAGCTCTAGGATCAAAGTTTTTATAAACTCTATGACCAAATCCCATTAAACGGAAAGGATCGTTTTTATCCTTTGCTTTAGCCATGTATTTTTTTGTATCTCCGCCATCTTCTTTAATAGCTTCTAACATTTCTAAAACAGCCTGATTAGCACCACCGTGTAATGGTCCCCAAAGTGCAGAAATTCCTGCAGATAAAGAAGCAAATAACCCTGCATGAGAAGAACCTACTATTCTTACTGTAGAAGTAGAACAGTTTTGCTCATGATCGGCATGTAAGATTAATAATTTATCTATTGCGTCTTTAATTATTGGATTGATTACGTATTCTTCATTTGGCTCTTCGAACATCATTTTCATGATATTTTCAACATAACCTAAAGATTTAGATCCGTAGTTTAAAGGTAAACCTGTTTTCTTACGCATTGTCCAAGCAACTAACACAGGAAATTTACCTAGTATTTTTACAATTGCATTGTACATTTCTTCTTCTGAATTTACATTTACTGAAGAAGGATTAAAAGCTGTTAATGCACTTGTTAAAGAAGACAAAATACCCATTGGGTGAGCTGTCTTAGGAAAAGCATCTAATATTTTTTTAACATCATCATCTACAACAGACTTAGATTTAATATCAGAATGAAATTTTTCTAATTGTTCTTTTGTTGGTAACTCACCAAAAATTAAAGCATATGCAACTTCTAAAAAGTCTGCTTTTTCTGCTAAATCTTCAATAGAATACCCTCTATATCTTAAGATTCCTTTTTCACCATCTAAAAAAGTAATAGCACTTTCACAAGAACCTGTATTCTTGTATCCAGGATCTATTGTAATAACCCCATTGGTAGCTCCACGCAACGATTTAATATCTATTGCTACTTCATTTTCTGTTCCTTTTACAAGAGGAAATTCATATGAATCTTCTCCGATTTGTAATTTAGCTATATCTGACATTTATAATGATTTTATTGTGTTTTTCTCAATTCCACGAAGATACCATATTTTATAGATAATTTATATTACTTTTTTATAGTTTTTCAATATTTTAAAATAATATTAACTTATAGTTTAAAAACGAAAAAACCTCGCATAAAATGCGAGGCTTGTAATGTTTATAAAACTTAAAAAATTATATTTTAAAAGCTTTTTCTTTAGGGAAATATGCAACTTCGCCTAATTCTTCTTCTATTCTTAATAATTGGTTGTACTTCGCCATTCTATCAGAACGAGAAGCAGAACCTGTTTTTATTTGTCCACAATTTAATGCCACTGCTAAATCTGCAATTGTATTATCTTCTGTTTCACCAGATCTATGAGACATTACAGATGTAAAACCAGCATTTTTAGCCATATTTACTGCTGCAATTGTTTCTGTTAAAGTACCAATTTGGTTTACTTTAATTAAGATAGAATTTGCAATGCCGTTTTCAATTCCTCTAGATAAACGTTCTACATTTGTTACAAATAAATCATCTCCAACTAATTGTACTTTATCACCAATCTTTTCAGTTAAATATTTCCAACCTTCCCAATCGTTTTCATCCATACCATCTTCAATAGAAATAATAGGATATTTAGCAGCTAATTCAGCTAAGTAATCTGCTTGTTCTTGGCTAGTTCTAATTTTACCAGTTTCACCTTCAAATTTAGAATAATCGTATTTTCCATCAACATAAAATTCTGCCGCAGCACAATCCAATGCAACCATAATTTCGTCTCCGAAAGAATAACCTGCATTTTTAACTGCTAACGCAATTGTATCTAAAGCATCTTCTGTACCATCTAAAGTTGGTGCAAAACCTCCTTCATCACCTACAGCAGTAGATAAATTTCTGTCATGTAATACTTTCTTTAAATTATGAAAAATCTCTGATCCCATTTGCATAGCCTGAGAAAAAGTTTCTGCCATAACTGGCATCACCATAAATTCTTGAAAAGCAATGGGTGCATCAGAATGAGAACCACCATTAATTATATTCATCATAGGTACTGGTAATGTGTTTGCAGAAACACCACCAACATATCTATATAAAGGCATTCCTAACTCATTTGCAGCAGCTTTAGCAGCAGCTAAAGAAACTCCTAAAATTGCGTTTGCACCTAGTTTAGATTTATTTGGAGTACCATCTAAATCAATCATTAATTTATCAATACTATTTTGTTCAAATACAGAAACTCCTAAAAGTTCTGCAGCAATAATATTATTTACATTATCAACAGCTTTTAAAACACCTTTCCCCATATAAGCATCTCCTCCATCTCGTAACTCTACTGCTTCATGTTCTCCTGTAGATGCTCCAGAAGGAACTGCTGCTCTACCTAAAATTCCATTTTCAGTAGTTACATCTACTTCAACTGTTGGATTTCCTCTTGAATCAAAAATCTGACGTGCGTGAACGCTAATAATAATACTCATTGTATATTTTATTTAATTAATTTACTATTCTATATTGCTAATTTACAAAATATGATACTCATTTATTTGAGTTTAAACGGATTCTTACGAAAACGATTTCAATATTTATAGATTAACAATTAAGTTTATGAATTGCTTTTTATAGTTTCTATAAACTGGTCGAATAAATATTCTGAATCATTAGGTCCTGGACTAGCCTCTGGATGATATTGTACAGAAAAGACAGGTTTATTTTTCATTTTGATACCAGCAACCGTATGATCATTTAAATGAACATGTGTTATTTCAATATCTTTATTACTTTCAGTTTCTTCTTTATTGATTGCAAAACCATGGTTTTGAGAAGTAATTTCACCTTTACCAGTTGCAATATTTTTAACAGGATGGTTAATACCTCTATGACCATTATGCATTTTATATGTAGAAATACCATTTGCCAATGCAATAACTTGATGACCTAAACAAATACCGAATAAAGGTAAATCTCGTTTTATAATTTCTTTAGCAACTTCTTGTGCATTTATTAAAGGCTCTGGATCTCCTGGTCCGTTAGAAATGAAATACCCATCAGGATTAAATGATTCTAATTCTGAGAACTTAGAATCGTAAGGAAATACTTTAATATAAGCACCTCTTTTAGCTAAATTTCTTAAAATATTTTTCTTAATACCAATATCTAATGCCGATATTTTAATTAAAGCATTTTCATCACCTACAAAATATGGTTCTTTTGTAGAAACTTTAGAAGCTAACTCTAATCCTTCCATACTTGGTACAGATGCAAGTTGTTTTTTTAGTTCTTCGATGTTATCTATTTCTGTAGATATGATTGCGTTCATAGCACCATTGTCTCTAATATAAGCTACTAAAGCTCTAGTATCAACATCAGAAATTGCAACAATATTATGCTTTTCGAACCAATCTTTTAAATTACCGTTAGAATCTACTCTAGAGTGAGTAAAACTAAAATTTCTACATATTAAACCAGATATTTTAATTCCATCAGATTCTACTTCATCATCATTTACTCCATAATTACCAATATGAGCATTTGCAGTAACCATTATTTGACCAAAATAAGATGGATCTGTAAAAATTTCTTGATAACCTGTCATACCTGTATTAAAACAAATTTCTCCTGTTGAAGTTCCTTCTATACCTACAGATTTTCCATAAAAGATAGTTCCATCAGCTAATAAAACTAGTGCTTTTTTTCTTGTTTGATATTTCATTAATATATAATTGTGTTTGTTGTTGTTGTAAAAATATAAAAAAAGGGATAAACGTAAACGTTTATCCCTTTTATATAAATTAAAAAATTTTCATTTTTTATTCTTCAGATTTTGCTTCTGTTGCAGTACCTTCTACTTGAGCAGATTCAGATTTTTTTCCTCTTCCTCTTCTTGTAGATTTTTTCGCTTTTTTACCATTAGGGTTATAGATTTCGTTGTAATCAACAAACTCTACCATTGCCATAGGAGCGTTATCTCCTTGACGATTTCCTAATTTGATAATACGAAGGTAACCACCTGGTCTATCTCCTACTTTTACAGAAATTTCTTTAAATAATTCTGTAACAGCAAATTTATCACGTAAGTAAGAAAAAACAATACGTCTATTGTGAGTAGTATCAGTTTTAGACTTTGTTACTAATGGTTCAACAAAAACTCTTAATGCTTTTGCTTTAGCCACTGTTGTGTTAATACGCTTATGTTCTATTAAAGAACAAGTCATATTAGCTAACATCGCTTTTCTATGCGAAGTTGTTCTTCCTAAATGATTGTGTTTTTTTCCGTGTCTCATGACCTTGTTTTATTATTCATCTTGCATCAACTCTCTTTGAGGAGCAAAATATGAAAATTAATCTCTATCTAATTTGTATTTGCTTAAATCCATTCCGAAACTTAAACCTTTAACAATAACTAATTCTTCTAGTTCTGTTAAAGACTTTTTACCAAAGTTTCTAAACTTCATTAAATCACTTTTGTTAAAAGAAACTAAATCGCCTAATGTATCAACTTCTGCAGCTTTTAAACAATTTAATGCTCTTACTGATAAGTCCATATCAATTAATCTAGTTTTTAATAACTGACGCATATGTAATGATTCTTCATCATATGTTTCTGTCTGTGCAATTTCATCTGCCTCTAAAGTGATACGCTCATCAGAGAATAACATAAAGTGGTGAATTAAAATCTTAGCAGCTTCTGTTAAAGCGTCTTTAGGATTTATAGATCCATCAGTATCAATATCGAAAACTAATTTCTCGTAATCCGTTTTTTGTTCTACACGGTAATTTTCGATTGCGTACTTTACATTCTTAATTGGTGTGTAAATAGAATCTGTAAAGATTGTACCTATTGGTGCTGAAGCTTTTTTATTTTCTTCTGCAGGTACAAACCCTCTACCTTTTTCTATTGTAATTTCTGCATTTAATTTAACAGATTTATCCATGTTACAAATAACTAAATCTGGATTCAATACTTGGAATCCCGATATAAATTTCTGTAAATCTCCAGCAGTAAACTGCTCTTGACCTGAAATAGAAACAGATACAGTTTCTCTATCTGTTTCGTCTATTTGTTTCTTAAAACGAACTTGCTTTAAGTTTAAGATAATTTCAGTTACATCTTCTACAACACCAGATACAGTAGAAAATTCATGTTCTACACCATCAACTCTTAAAGATGTGATTGCAAAACCTTCTAAAGAAGATAAAAGTACTCTTCTTAAAGCGTTTCCTATTGTTAAACCAAAACCTGGTTCTAAAGGTCTAAATTCGAATCTTCCAGAGAAATCTGTAGATTCTATCATTATAACCTTATCTGGTTTTTGAAAATTTAAAATTGCCATTTTTTCTTCGTTTTAATTGTTATTTAGTTGCGCGAAATATGAGTGTGAAGAAATACTTATAAATCCTTTGGCTAAATACCAATATGATTAATTTATTACTTAGAATATAATTCTACGATTAACTGCTCTTTAATGTTTTCTGGAATTTGTAATCTTGCTGGTACTTTAACAAAAGTTCCTTCTTTTTTATCAGAATTCCAAGTTAACCATTCATAAACATTATTGTTAGATGCTAAAGCATCATCAATAGCTTGTAAAGATTTAGACTTTTCTCTAACAGCAACTACATCTCCTTCTTTTAATCTGTAAGATGGTACGTTTACTAATTCTCCATTAACAGTAATATGTCTGTGAGAAACTAATTGACGTGCACCACTTCTTGATTTAGAAACACCCATTCTGTAAACAACATTATCTAATCGAGACTCACATAATTGTAATAAAATCTCACCTGTAATACCTTGTGAAGCAGAAGCATCTTTAAATAAGTTTCTGAATTGACGTTCTAAAATACCGTAAGTATATTTAGCTTTTTGCTTCTCCATTAATTGAGTAGCATATTCAGATTTTTTTCCTCTTCTTCTTGCATTACCATGCTGTCCTGGAGGGTAATTTCTTTTTTCGAAGTTTTTATCTTCTCCAAAAATAGCTTCACCGAATTTACGGGCTATTTTTGTTTTTGGTCCTGTATATCTTGCCATTTCATTTGTGTTATAGATAGGGATTATGAATTAAGGCTTACTCCTTCGATAATCTTGTTCCTATCAAGTTAAAATATTTAATTATACTCTTCTTCTCTTAGGAGGACGACAACCATTATGAGGAATTGGAGTAACATCGATAATTTCTGTTACTTCGATACCTGCATTATGAATAGATCTAATTGCAGATTCTCTACCATTTCCTGGTCCTTTTACATAAACTTTTACTTTACGTAAACCTGCTTCTTTTGCAACGTTTGCACAATCTTCTGCTGCTAATTGAGCTGCGTAAGGAGTATTCTTTTTAGAACCTCTAAAACCCATTTTACCTGCAGATGACCATGAAATTACATCTCCTTTTTTATTAGTTAAAGAAATAATGATGTTATTAAAAGATGCTGTTACATGAGCTTCTCCTATTGCTTCAATTATTACTTTACGTTTTTTTGAACTTGCTTTTGCCATAATTATTTAGTTTTAGTAACTTAGTTTTCTATTAATAATTGGTAAAACCAATTGATAGATCTTATGTTACTTGTCTAACTTACTTTTTCTTGTTAGCTACAGTTTTTCTCTTACCTTTTCTTGTACGAGAATTGTTTTTAGTTCTTTGTCCTCTTAAAGGAAGACCAAGTCTATGACGAATTCCTCTCTGACATCCAATATCCATCAAACGTTTGATGTTTATCTGAACTTCAGATCTTAATTCTCCTTCAATTGTGAAAGATCCAACTTGCTCTCTAATTGCAGCGATTTGATCATCAGTCCAATCTTGAACTTTAATACTCTCGTCTACCTTAGCTTCTGCTAAAACTTTTTTAGCTCTGCTGCTTCCAATACCAAAGATGTAAGTTAAAGCAATAACCCCTCTTTTATTCTTTGGAATATCAATACCTGCTATTCTTGCCATTACCCTTGTCTTTGTTTAAATCTAGGATTTTGTTTATTAATTACGTATAATCTACCTTTTCTGCGCACTATTTTGCAGTCGGCACTTCTTTTTTTAACTGATGCTCTAACTTTCATCTGTTTAGTTTTTTTTTAGTATCTGTAAGTAATTCTTGCTTTTGATAAATCATACGGACTCATCTCTAACTTTACCTTGTCTCCAGGTAAAAGCTTGATATAATGCATACGCATTTTACCAGAAATGTGAGCCGTTACAATATGTCCGTTTTCTAATTCTACACGAAACATAGCATTTGATAATGCTTCTGTGATTGTTCCGTCTTGTTGAATTGCTGATTGTTTAGCCATACTATTTATTTGATTTTCTATTGCTGTTTCCTGTTTTCATTAAACCATCATAATGATTATTTAATAAATACGAGTTAATTTGTTGCATTGTATCAATTGCTACACCTACCATAATGATTAATGATGTACCACCGTAAAACATTGCCCATCCCTGTTGTACTCCAAACTGAACTACAATTGCAGGTAATATAGACAATGCAGCTAAAAATAACGATCCAGGGAAAGTTATTCTAGATAATACACTATCTAATCTATCCGCAGTATCTTTTCCAGGTCTAATACCAGGAATAAAACCACCACTTCTCTTCAAATCCTCAGCCATTTTATTGGTAGGAATTGTAATTGCAGTATAAAAATAACTAAAAATTATAATTAGTAAAGCAAATATAACATTGTACTGCCAACCATTAGGATCTGTTAAACCAACTAAAGCTGGAAATCTTTGACCTAAAGCTAAAGGCAAAAACATAATTGCTTGAGCAAAAATAATTGGCATTACACCTGCTGCATTTAATTTCAAAGGAATGTAATCTCTTGAACCTGCAACATTTTGTACATTACCTGCAACTGTTCTTCTTGCATATTGTACAGCAATTTTTCTAACAGCTGTAACTAATAAAACAGTTAATAAAATCACTACAAACCAAACGATAATTTCAATTAAAATCATCATTAAACCACCTGCACCTGCATTTTCTGTTTTAGAAACAAACTCTTGTAAAAAAGCAGCTGGGAAATTAGCAATAATACCAACAGTAATTAATAATGAAATACCATTACCTATACCTTTATCAGTAATACGCTCACCTAACCACATAGCAAAAATTGTACCTGCAGTTAAGATTATGATTGATGATACCCAAAAAGTTAAACCACTAACTAAAAAAGCTTCTGGTGGTAAGTTAAATTGAGTCTTAATAGCAGTAATATACGTTGGTGCTTGTACTAACGTAATAACTATTGTTAACCATCTTGTAATTTGTGTAATTTTTTTTCTACCACTTTCCCCATCTTTTTGTAGTTTTTGTAAATAAGGAACAGCAATTCCCATTAACTGAACTACAATAGAAGCAGAAATGTATGGCATTATACCAAGAGCCATTACTGACGCCCTAGCAAATGCCCCACCTGTAAATGCATTCAATAATCCTAAAAGACCTCCAGAAGTACTTTCTTTTAAAGCTGATAACTGTAATGGATCTATACCAGGTAATGGTACAGCAGCCATAAAACGATACACAGCAATTAAACCGATAGTAAGAAGAATTTTGTTTTTTAATTCTTCAATTTTGAAAATATCCTTTAGCGTATTAATAAAATTCATCATTTACGTGTTCTTATAAAGCAACAGCTTCTCCTCCAGCTGCTTCAATAGCTGCTTTTGCTGATGCTGTAAATTTATGTACAGTTATATTTAATTTAGCTTTTAACTCTCCGTTTCCTAAAATTTTAACTAGGTCGTTTTTACCAGCCAATCTGTTAGCAATTAGAATATCTAAATTTACTGTATCTGTTATTTTTCCACTATCAACTAAAGATTGTAATTTATCTAAATTGATTCCTTGATACTCCTTACGGTTAATATTTGTGAAACCAAATTTAGGTACACGTCTTTGAAGAGGCATTTGACCACCTTCAAAACCTATCTTTTTAGAATAACCAGAACGAGATTTCTGTCCGTTGTGACCTCTTGTAGCAGTACCACCTTTTCCAGAACCTTCACCTCTTGCAATTCTTTTTCCTTTTTTAATGGAACCCTCTGCAGGTGTTAAATTATGTAAACTCATTTTTTATAAATCTTATTTAATTTCTTCAAAAGAAACTAAGTGTTTAACTGTATTTACCATACCAATAATTGTAGGAGTTGCCTCATGTTCTACAGTTTGGTTCATTTTACGTAAACCTAAAGCCTCTAAAGTTCTTTTTTGACTTTGAAGACGTCCGATTTGACTTTTTACTTGTGTAACTTTAATTCTTGCCATCGTTCTTAGATTTATCCGTTAAATACTTTTTCTATAGATATACCTCTTTGCTTAGCAATAGAAGATGCACTTCTTAATTGTAATAATGCATCAAAAGTAGCTTTCACAGCATTGTGAGGATTAGATGATCCTTGAGACTTTGATAATACATCATGTACACCAACAGATTCTAATACGATACGTACAGCACCACCAGCAATAACCCCTGTACCAGGAGATGCAGGCTTGATAAAAATCTTTGCTCCACCAAATTTACCTTTTTGTTCATGAGGTAAAGTACCATCTAAAATAGGAATTCTAACTAAGTTTTTCTTTGCATCTTCTACTGCTTTTGCAATTGCAGAAGAAACATCTTTAGATTTACCTAAACCATGTCCTACAACACCATTACCATCACCTACAACAACAATTGCAGAGAAACCAAATGCTCTACCACCTTTTGTAACTTTAGTAACACGTTGTACACCTACTAATTTATCTACAAGTTCTAACCCACTAGGTTTAACTCTTTCTACGTTTTTATAACCTTGCATATTTTCTTAAAATTTTAAACCAGCTTCTCTTGCAGCTTCTGCTAATACTTTAACTCTACCATGGTATAAATAACCATTTCTATCAAAAGCAACATTTTCTAATCCTGCTTTAGTAGCTTTTTCTGCAATTGCTTTACCTACCGAAGTAGCTGCTTCAATTTTAGAACTTGCTTTAATATCTTTATCTCTAGATGAAACAGCAGCTAAAGTCACTCCGTTTACATCGTCTACTATTTGAGCGTAAATTTCTTTGTTACTTCTATAAACCGATAATCTTGGTTTTGTAGCAGTACCAGAAATAATTTTTCTAATTCTACGCTTTATTCTAGCTCTTCTTTCTAGCTTTGATAATGCCATATTGCTATATTATTATGCAGATTTACCTGCTTTTCTTCTTAATAATTCACCAACAAACTTAACACCTTTACCCTTATATGGCTCCGGAGCTCTAAAAGAACGAATCTTTGCAGCTATTTGACCAACTAACTGTTTGTCAAAAGAAGTTAATTTAATGATTGGGTTTTTCCCTTTCTCTGATACTGTTTCTACTTTCACTTCTGGAGCTAATTCTAAAACAATATTATGAGAGAAACCTAAAGCTAAGTCTAATTTCTGACCTTGATTTGAAGCTCTATAACCTACTCCTACAAGCTCTAATTCTTTAGTCCAACCTTTACTTACACCTTCAACCATGTTATTGATTAAAGCTCTCATTAAACCATGTTGTGCTTTATGGTCTTTGCTTTCCGACGCTCTATCTAACGTGATAACTCCATCTTCAATACTTACTGTAATTCCTTCAGAAATAGTTTGAGTTAACTCTCCTAATTTCCCTTTTACAGTAATTACGTTGTCTTTTATGTTTACATCTACACCTTGTGAAATGCTAACGGGATTTTTTCCTATTCTACTCATTTCTTAAAAATTAATAAACGTAACATAAAACTTCTCCTCCAACATTTTCTTGACGTGCTTTTTTGTTTGTCATAACACCTTTAGATGTTGAAACAATAGCAATACCTAGTCCGTTTAATACTCTTGGCATCTCTGAAGAACCAACATATTTTCTTAAACCTGGCGTACTGATACGTTGGATTTTTCTAATTACTGACTCTTTTGTTTCCTTGTCATATTTTAAAGCTATCTTGATAGTTCCTTGAACTTTATCATCATTAAATTGATAACTTAAAATAAACCCTTGGTCAAACAAAATTTTAGTCATTTCCTTCTTCAAGTTTGAAGCTGGAATTTCTACTACTCTGTGTCCTGCAGCGATTGCATTTCTAACTCTTGTTAGAAAATCCGCAATTGGATCTGTATACATACTTATTTATATTGCGATTACGGTTTTCAAATACCTCTATTTATGCTACAGATTTCTCTGTGATAAATGAACCTATAATCAGTTAAAATTCTTATACTCAAAAAAAATAGAGCGTGCAAAGATACACATTCTATTTTTATTTTTAAGCTTTATTTAAAATTTCTACCAACTTGCCTTTTTAACACCTGGTATTAATCCTTGATTTGCCATTTCACGAAACGTTACACGAGAGATACCAAATTGTCTCATATATCCTTTTGGACGTCCAGTTAATTTACATCTGTTGTGCATTCTTACTGGTGATGCATTTTTTGGTAATTTTTGCAATGCTTCATAGTCTCCAGCTTCTTTTAAAGCTTTTCTCTTTTCTGCATATTTTGCAACTGTTTTTGCTCTTTTACGTTCGCGAGCTTTCATTGATTCTTTAGCCATTTCTTAATTTTTTTTGAATGGTAAACCTAATTCTCCTAATAATGACTTTGCTTCCTTATCAGTATTTGCAGATGTTACAAAAGTAATATCCATACCGTTAATTTTCTTCACTTGGTCAATATTTATCTCTGGGTAAATGATTTGTTCAGTAATACCTAAATTGTAATTACCTCTACCATCAAATCCATTAGCTTTAATACCGTTAAAGTCTCTTACACGTGGCAAAGAAGCTGTAACTAGTCTGTCTAAAAATTCATACATTTTATCACCTCTTAACGTAACTTTTGCTCCAATTGGCATTCCTTTACGTAATTTAAATGATGCAACATCTTTTTTAGACATTGTAGATATCGCTTTTTGACCTGTAATTTTAGTCAACTCTTCTAAAGCATAATCTATTAATTTCTTATCTGCAATTGCAGCACCAACACCTTTAGAAACAACAATCTTTTCTAATTTTGGTACTTGCATTACATTCTTATAACTGAATTCTTCAGTAAGAGCTTTAACAACTCTTTCTTTGTATTCTGATTTTAATCTTGGTACGTAACTCATGATTACTCTTATTTTTTAGTTTTTTTAGAGATTCTAGTTTTAGTATCTCCATCAACCTGATAACCTACTCTTACAGCTACACCTTCTTCTACTAACATTACGTTAGATATATGAAGAGAAGCTTCTTTCTTTACAATACCACCTTGAGGATTTTGAGCATTAGGTTTAGTGTGTTTAGAAACTAAATTTACACCTTCTACTAAAACTCTATCCTTATCTTTGATAATTTGTAAAACCTTACCTTCAGATCCTTTATGATCTCCTGCAATTACTTTTACAGTATCTCCTGATTTTAATTTAAACTTCTTCATTTTATTATAATGTTAAAGCACTTCAGGTGCTAATGATACTATTTTCATGAATTGTTTCTCACGAAGTTCACGTGCAACTGGTCCGAAAACACGAGTTCCTCTCATTTCCTCTGTAGGATTTAAAAGTACACAAGCATTATCATCAAATCTAATATAAGATCCGTCTTTACGTCTAACTTCTTTCTTTGTTCTTACAACAACTGCTCTAGATACTTGACCTTTTTTTACAGTTCCGTTAGGAGTTGCAGATTTAACCGATACAACAATCTTGTCTCCAATACTTGCGTAACGCTTTTTTGTACCTCCTAAAACTCTAATTACTAAAACTTCTTTAGCTCCAGTATTATCTGCTACTTTTAATCTTGATTCTGTCTGTAACATATTATTTAGCTCTTTCTAGGATTTCTACTAATCTCCAACGTTTAGATTTACTCATAGGTCTTGTTTCCATGATCCTAACTGTATCTCCTTCGTTGCAATCATTCTTTTCGTCGTGTGCAACGTACTTCTTAGTCTTTAATACGAACTTTCCGTACATTGGGTGCTTAACTCTTTTAGTTTCAGCAACAACAATAGATTTTTCCATTTTGTTACTAGAAACAACACCAATTCTCTCTTTTCTAAGATTTCTTTTTTCCATCTTTAAAACTGACTATAGAATTATTGTAATTCTCTTTTTGTTAATTCTGTTGCAATTCTTGCTACAGTTCTTCTTAAACTTCTCAACTGCAATGGGTTCTCCAAAGGAGTTATTGCGTGAGCCATTTTAAGATCAGTATAATTCTTTTGCAACGCTCCAAGCTTTTCATTAAGATCTGCTATAGATAATTCTTTTATTTCTGATTGTTTCATTGTATTTAGAATTAAGCGTTAATATCAAAATCTCTTGCTACTACAAACTTCGTTCTTACTGGAAGTTTTTGTGCTGCTAAACGTAAAGCTTCTTTTGCAACATCCATTGGCACTCCACCAATTTCAAACAAAATTCTACCTGGTTTAATAACTGCAACAAAATGATCTGGTGCTCCTTTACCCTTACCCATACGTACTTCTAAAGGCTTCTTAGTGATAGGCTTGTCTGGAAATATTTTAATCCATAACTGACCTTCTCTTTTCATATGACGAGTAGCCGCAATACGAGCTGCTTCTATCTGACGCGAAGTTAATAAATTCTGGTCTAAAGATTTGATACCAAACATTCCGTTAGAAAGTTGATTTCCTCTACCAGAAATACCTGTCATATTTCCTTTCGCCTTCTGTACCTTACGGTATTTTACTCTTTTTGGCTGTAACATTTTTAATTTCTAATTTTAAAAATTATTTTCTTCTACGAGGTTGACGTTTAGATCTGTCACCACCTTTAGAACCAGATTGTTTCTTAGACAATCCTACTAATGGAGATAATTCTCTTTTACCATAAACTTCGCCTTTCATAATCCATACCTTCACACCTAATCTTCCGTATGTAGTATGAGCTTCTACAAGTGCATAATCAATATCAGCTCTAAAAGTAGAAAGAGGAATTCTACCTTCTTTAAAGTGCTCTGAACGTGCCATTTCAGCTCCATTTAAACGTCCTGAAATCTGAATTTTAATACCTTCAGCATTCATTCTCATTGTAGCTTGAATAGCCATTTTAATAGCTCTCTTATAAGAAATTCTATTCTCAATTTGACGAGCAACACTAGTTGCTACTAATCTTGCATCTAATTCTGGACGCTTGATTTCAAAAATGTTAATTTGAACTTCTTTTCCTGTAATTTTCTTAAGCTCTTCTTTTAACTTGTCTACCTCTTGACCACCTTTACCGATAATAATACCAGGTCTAGCAGTAGTGATAGTAACGGTTACAAGTTTTAAAGTACGCTCTATAATTACTCTAGAAACACTTGCTTTAGATAATCTAGCATGTATATACTTTCTTATCTTATCATCTTCAGCAATTTTATCTCCGTAGTCATTACCACCGTACCAGTTAGATTCCCAACCTCTGATGATTCCTAAACGATTTCCTATTGGATTAGTTTTTTGTCCCATTTCTACTTTGATTATTTGCTTATTGTTTTAGTACCTAACTCTAAAGTAACGTGATTAGAACGCTTACGAATTCTATGAGCACGACCTTGTGGAGCTGGTCTTAATCTTTTTAACATTCCTGCGCTATCTACATAAATAGTTTTCACATATAATCCAGCATCTTCTATAGCTGCATCTTCGTTCTTAGCTTGCCAGTTTGCAATTGCAGACAACAATAATTTCTCTAAGTTTATAGATGCTTCTTTAGGGCTAAATTTTAAGATTTGTAAAGCTTTTTCAACTTCAACACCTCTTACTTGATCTGCTACTAAACGCATTTTTCTTGGTGATGTAGGACAGTTAGTAAGCTTAGCGAAAGCACGTTGCTTTCTATCTGCTTTTAACTGATCTGCCATATTTTTTTTACGAACTCCCATTTCCTACTATTTTTTTCCTTTATTTTTTGCACCAGCGTGTCCTCTAAAAGAACGAGTTGGTGAAAATTCGCCTAATTTATGCCCTACCATGTTTTCTGTAACGTAAACCGGTACAAATTGACGTCCGTTATGAACAGCAATTGTTTGTCCAACAAAATCTGGAGTAATCATACTTGCTCTAGACCAAGTTTTGATTACAGTTTTGTTTCCACCTTCTACATTAGCTAACACTTTTTTCTCTAACTTATAGTGAACGTAAGGTCCTTTTTTTAATGATCTTGCCATAACTTATTATTTCTTTCTACGTTCTATAATATACTTATTACTAGCTTTGGTTTTAGATCTAGTCTTGAATCCTTTAGCAGGTATACCATTTCTTGATCTTGGATGCCCTCCAGAAGAACGTCCTTCACCACCTCCCATTGGGTGATCAACCGGGTTCATTCTTACTGCATTTGTTCTAGGTCTTCTACCTAACCATCTCGATCTACCAGCTTTACCTGAAACAAGTAATTGATGATCTGAATTAGATACAACACCAATAGTTGCCATACAAGTTAACAAGATTAATCTTGTTTCACCAGAAGGTAACTTAACTGTAGCATACTTACCATCTCTTGCCATTAATTGAGCAAAAGAACCAGCAGAACGAGCCATAACAGCTCCTTGACCTGGACGTAATTCTATACATGAAATCGTAGTTCCTAAAGGAATTTCACTTAAAGTCATTGCATTTCCAATTTCTGGAGCAACATCTTTACCTGAAATAATAGTTTGACCTACTTTTAAACCGTTTTGCGCAATTACATAACGTTTTTCACCATCAGCATAACTTAATAGCGCTATAAAAGCTGTACGATTTGGATCGTATTCTATTGTTTTTACTGTAGCAGGAATACCTTGCTTATCTCTTTTAAAATCGATAATACGGTACTTTTGTTTATGACCACCACCTATATTACGTGTTGTCATTCTTCCCTGATTGTTTCGACCTCCAGATCGTTTTTTCGGAGCAAGTAAACTTTTCTCCGGCTTATCAGTTGTTATGGTGTCGAACCCATTTACAACTCTAAAACGCTGACCTGGTGTTATTGGTTTTAATTTTCTAACTGACATTTTTGTCTTTTAAAGATTGTTATAAAAATCAATACTTTCTCCTTCTGCTAACTGTACAATAGCCTTCTTATACCCACTCTTAATACCAGTAACTAAACCTTTTTTAGTAAACTTAGTATTTCTTTGAATTGGATAATTTAAAGTTCTTACACTAGATATAGAAACCCCGTAAGCAGATTCAACTGCTGACTTAATCTCTAATTTATTAGCATTTTTATCTACTACAAATGCATAACGATTAAATAATTCACTATCGTTTGTAGCTTTTTCCGTAATAATAGGTTTTATTAAAATACTCATTTCGAATCCCTATTTGCTTAAATTAGTGTTTATACCTTCTAAAGAACCTTCAGTAATCACTACTTTGTTTGCGTTTAACAAACCATATGTGTTAATTTCTGAAACTTTAATTACTTTAGAATTTTTCAAATTACGTGATGATAAATACACATTTGTATTATCACTTCCTAAAACAAATAAAGACTTTTTAGTATCTAATTCTAACGCTTTTAAAACGCTTAAAAAGTTTTTAGTTTTTGGATTTTCAAAGTTAAAATCTTCAACTACTACTAAATTCTCATCATTTGCTTGAATACTTAAAGCAGACTTACGTGCTAAACGCTTTAAGTTTTTATTCAATTTAAAAGAATAATTTCTTGGTCTTGGTCCGAACATACGTCCACCACCTCTAAAAACACCAGACTTGATAGAACCTGCTCTTGCAGTACCAGTTCCTTTTTGTTTTTTTATCTTTCTTGTAGAACCAGCAATTTCTGCTCTTTCTTTAGATTTGTGCGTACCTTGACGTTGATTTGCCAAGTATTGCTTAACATCTAAATAAATAGCATGATCATTAGGCTCAATACCGAATACATCTTTAGAAAGCTCAACCTTTCTACCTGTATCTTTTCCTGTAATATCTAAAACAGCTACTTTCATTATTTCTGAATAGTTACAAAAGCATTTTTGTGTCCAGGAACAGCCCCTTTAACAACAAGTAAGTTCTTTTCAGCAACTACTTTTAATACTCTTAAGTTTTGTACTTTCACTTTATCTCCACCCATTCTACCTGCCATACGCATTCCTTTGAATACTCTTGCAGGATAAGATGCAGCACCAATAGAACCCGGAGCTCTTAAACGGTTATGTTGACCATGCGTAGCTTGACCAACACCAGCAAATCCATGACGTTTTACAACACCCTGAAAACCCTTACCTTTAGAAACACCAGAAACATCTACAAACTCACCTTCTTCAAAGTGATCTACAGATATAGAATCTCCTAATTTATACTCACCTTCAAACCCTTGAAATTCAACGACTTTTTTCTTTGCAGTGGTGCCAGCTTTTTTAAAGTGACCGTCTAACGCTTTGTTAGAGCTCTTCGCCTTCTTGTCATCGAAACCAAGTTGTAACGCATTGTAGCCGTCAACCTCTTCGGTTCTGACTTGGGTAACAACGCAAGGACCCGCTTCGATTACTGTACAAGGAATATTCTTCCCGTTTTCATCAAATAAGCTGGTCATTCCAATTTTTCTTCCTATTAACCCAGACATTTAGTTAAAATTTTAGACGAATAGATATTTATCCAGCGCGTCTATATTAATACTTATATTTTTTGAAACAAATGTTTCAGTACACATCCTTAAAATTTCATAAAAAAAAACAGCGCAAACAAATTCAACGCTGATTTTGTTTTTTCCGTTTTTCCTTCGCGAAACGCTCCAGACATGTCACTATTAGTGATAATTATATCAAAAATAGCAGTTCCCTACTCTATTTCGGGTTGCAAAAGTATAAAAAACTTTCGGTTTAACAAAATTAAACCGAAAGTTAATATTTTACTTAAACTTTGATCTCAACTTCAACACCACTTGGTAACTCAAGTTTCATTAAAGCATCGATAGTTTTCGAAGAAGAACTATAAATGTCTAATAACCTTTTGTAAGCAGCTAATTGAAATTGCTCTCTAGATTTTTTATTTACGTGTGGAGAACGTAAAACTGTAAAAATCTTTTTATGTGTTGGTAAAGGTATTGGTCCGTTTACAACAGCACCAGTACTTTTTACCGTCTTAACGATTTTCTCAGCAGATTTATCTACTAAATTATAATCGTAAGACTTTAATTTTATTCTAATTTTTTGACTCATCTTATATTCTTTAGTCGATTAACCTTTAGATTTTGCTATCACTTCTTCAGATACATTCGAAGGAGTTTCAGCATAATGTGAAAATTCCATAGTAGAAGTTGCTCTACCAGAAGACATAGTTCTTAAAGCTGTAACATAACCAAACATTTCTGATAATGGCACTAATGCTTTTACAACTTTTGCACCGTTACGATCACTCATATCGTTTACTTGTCCTCTTCTTCTATTTAAATCACCAACGATATCTCCCATGTTCTCCTCTGGAGTTAACACTTCTAATTTCATTAATGGCTCCATAATTTTAGCTTTAGCAGCTTTTGCAGCAGCTTTAAAACCTAATTTTGCAGCTAACTCAAAAGAAAGTTGATCAGAATCCACTGCGTGGAATGATCCATCCTTTAAAGTTACTTTCATAGAATCCATTTCGTATCCAGCTAATGGTCCATTTTTCATAGCTTCTTTAAATCCTTTCTCAATAGAAGGTACAAATTCCTTAGGAACATTACCACCTTTAATTACAGATTCAAAAACTAATCCTTGAACACCTTCTTCTGCAGGCTCCATAGTGAATACTATATCAGCAAACTTACCACGACCACCAGATTGTTTCTTATAAACTTCTCTATGATCTGCAGATGCTGTAATAGCTTCTTTATATTCTACTTGAGGCTGACCTTGGTTAACTTCAACTTTAAATTCACGTTTTAAACGATCTACAATTACATCTAAGTGTAATTCTCCCATTCCTGAGATAATAGTTTGACCAGAAGCTTCATCAGAACGAACAGTAAATGTTGGATCTTCTTCAGCTAACTTACCTAAACCAATACCTAATCTATCTACATCTGCTTTAGTTTTAGGCTCAACAGCAATACCAATTACTGGGTCTGGAAAATCCATAGATTCTAGAACAATTGGATGCTCTTGAGAAGACAAAGTATCTCCTGTTTTGATAGATTTAAAACCTACTGCCGCACCAATATCTCCAGCTTCGATAAAATCAATTGCATTCTGCTTGTTAGCATGCATTTGATAAATACGTGAAATACGTTCTTTTTTACCTGAACGGTTATTTAAAACATAAGAACCAGCATCTAAACGACCAGAATATGCTCTAAAAAATGCTAAACGACCAACAAAAGGGTCTGTAGCAATTTTAAATGCTAAAGCAGCAAAAGGTTCATCTACACTTGGCTTACGTAATTCTTCTTGTTCTGTATCTGGGTTTACACCTACAATACCATCTTTATCAGTTGGTGAAGGTAAATAACGACAAACAGCATCTAATAAGAACTGAACTCCTTTATTTTTAAACGCAGAACCACAAATCATAGGAATAATTGCCATATCCATTACAGCAGCTCTAAGTGCAGCATGCACTTCTTCTTCTGTAATAGAATCTTCATCTTCCATGAATTTTTCTAAAAGATTCTCATCGTAACTTGCTACTTCTTCAATTAAAAGTGCACGGTACTTACGAGCTTCTTCTTTCATATCCTCAGGAATTTCGATAACATCGAAAGTAGCTCCTTGAGTTTCATCATGCCATACAATAGCACGATTCTTAACTAAATCTATAATACCTTTAAACTCATCCTCGTCACCAATATTTAAAACGATTGGCACCGCATTTGACTTTAACATATCTTTTACTTGCTGACAAACTCCTAAGAAATCAGAACCTTGACGGTCCATTTTATTAACAAAACCAATTCTTGGTACTTTATAGTTATCTGCCAATCTCCAGTTAGTTTCAGATTGAGGTTCTACACCATCAACAGCTGAAAATAAGAAAACTAAACCATCTAAAACACGTAATGATCTATTTACTTCTACAGTAAAATCAACGTGTCCTGGAGTATCAATAATATTAAAGTGATATCCTTTTGTTTCTGGAGTTTTTTCTCCGTTTTCTATTGGAAAGTTCCACGTACAAGTAGTAGCTGCAGAAGTAATTGTAATACCTCTTTCTTGCTCCTGCTCCATCCAGTCCATTGTTGCTGCACCATCATGTACTTCTCCAATTTTATGAGAAACACCTGTATAATACAATACACGTTCTGTTGTTGTAGTTTTTCCAGCATCAATATGTGCTGCAATTCCAATATTTCTTGTAAATTTTAAATCTCTAGCCATTTCTATTAAAATCTGAAGTGAGAGAAAGCTTTATTTGCTTCTGCCATTTTATGAGTATCAGTACGTTTTTTAACAGCAGCTCCTTCTTCTTTAGCCGCAGCTAAAATCTCAGCAGCTAAACGCTGTGCCATTGTTTTCTCGTTTCTTTTACGAGTGTACAAAATCATCCATTTAATAGCCATAGAAACCTTACGATCTGGTCTAATTTGCATTGGTATCTGAAACGTAGCACCACCAACACGACGAGATCTTACTTCTACGTGAGGCATTACATTTGATAAACCATCTTTCCAAATCTCTAAAGCTGTTTTTTCTTCTTCACCTTTTCTTTCTTCTACGATATCTAACGCATCATAAAATACTTTAAAAGCTACTGACTTCTTACCATCCCACATCAAGTTATTCACGAAACGTGTTACTAACTGATCATTAAACTTTGGATCCGGTAATAAGACTCTTTTTTTTGCTGCTCTTTTTCTCATGTCTTTACATTAAAAAAGTTACTAATTTACTTTTTTGGGCGTTTTGCTCCATACTTAGATCTACGTTGGGTTCTACCCTCAACACCTGCAGTATCTAATGCACCACGTACTACGTGATATTTAACTCCTGGCAAATCTTTTACCCTTCCACCTCTAACTAATACTATCGAGTGCTCCTGTAAGTTATGTCCTTCTCCTGGAATGTATGCGTTTATCTCATTACCATTTGTCAATCTAACTCTGGCAACTTTACGCATTGCTGAATTAGGTTTCTTTGGTGTTGTAGTATAAACACGAGTACAAACTCCACGTCTTTGAGGACAAGACGACAAAGCAGCCGATTTACTCTTCTTAGTTATTTTGGTTCTTCCTTTACGAACTAATTGTTGAATAGTTGGCATACTAAATAATTACTGTTTTTCGTTTATAATTAAACATTATCTCTTTTTTAAGAGTCCGCAAATGTACAACTAATTTCTAATTATTCAAATATCAGTGAGTTATTTTTCAAAAAACATTTTTTTAGGAGAACCATTATCAGTAAAACTTATACATTTGACATCTACAAACCTTATCATTGTTAATGTCTTTTAAAAAAACATTTTTTATAATTCTCTCCACACTTCTTGTGAACTACACAGTGAAAGCACAAGACTATGAATTGAAAATTACATCAATAAATAAAACAGAAAACAAAATCTTAAATAAAATAAATTATTTGAGAAAATTTCAAGACTCGACAATAATATCAAAAGAATTAAAAAAAATCGAAAAAGAATTACAAAAAAAAGGATACTACGCCTATATGATTGACAGTGTAAAAAAACAAAATAAAATTTTTAATATTTACATGAGTCTAAATAAAAATGTAAACAATATCATCATATCTTTTTCGAAACTAAATCCCGCAACATTAAAAGTACTAAAACTACCCAACACTAAAGCAATTGTTCAAAGCAATAAAATTGAAGAATACCTAAATAAGCTATCCTTCAAATTAGAACAAAATGGTTTAAGCTTCTCTAAAATTTATTTAGAGGATTACAAAACGTCAAATAAAACAATAAAAGCCTCCTTAGTAATAAGAAACTTAAAAGAAAGAAAAATAAACAACACGATAATAAAAGGTTATGAAAATTTCCCAACAAAATACATAACTAATCATTACAACATCAACACTAAAACGATTTACAACAATAAATTATTAAACAAAATAAGCAAAAACACGAAACCTTTAAAATTCATTCAAGAAATTAAAAAACCAGAAATACTTTTCACAAAAGACTCTACCTTATTATATATGTATTTAAAAAAAATAAACAGAAGTAGTTTTGATGGATTGATAAATTTTGCAAACAACGAAAACGGTAAAATAAAATTTAATGGTTATTTAGAATTAAATCTATTAAACACAATTAACAAAGGAGAAGAAATAAATCTTGAATGGAAAAGTTTAAATAATGACAGAAGTGAATTTTCTTTAAATTTCATAAATCCTTATATTTTCAATTCAAAAATATCACCAGAAATAAAATTTAACATTTACAGACAAGATTCAACATTCACAAATACTAGATTTGAAACTAATTTAAAATACAAATTATCTGAATATTCAAAAATATCAGTTAACTACACCACAGAATCTTCGGCAGAAATTATTAAAAGCGACAATATAGAAACATTTAATAATAATTTCTTCGGATTTGGTTATGAATTTACAGTTCCAAATTACGATGAATTCAATTCTGATAAATTTTCGCTTTTGATAAACCCATCCATTGGAAAAAGGAAAACAAGAACAGAAAACACATCACAAATTAAAATTGAATCTAGAATTAGTTATTTATTTAATTTAAACAACAGAAACAAAATATATCTTCAAAACAATATGGGATTTTTAAATTCTGAAAATTATGTAAACAACGAATTATTTAGAATCGGAGGTAAAAATACGATAAGAGGAGCCAGTGAGAAAAGCATATTTACTGAAAACTATATAACACAAAATATAGAATACAGATACCTAACTAAAAAAGACGCTTACTTGTACACAATATCTGATTTAGGAATAATCTACAATAAAGAAAATAGCGAAAAACTAATTGGTATTGGAATAGGTTATTTATTTAACACAAATAAATCTAAAATTAACTTTTCTATAACAACTATATTAAAAAATAAACGCCTGTCAACCCCTGAAAACACTCAGCTAACAATAAATTGGAAAAATTATTTCTAACCAAATTTTACATTTTAGTTCTAAAATTAACAATTATTAACGTTTTCATTGTTTAATTAATAAAATATTTATATATTTGGCATAATTAATTCAAATCAAATAAATAATGAAAACAAAGTTAAAGGGAATTTTAACGCTATTACTGGCGTTTGTTGTGCAAATAAGTTTTGCGCAAGAAAAAACAGTTTCTGGAACAGTCTCGGATGCCACAGGATCACTACCTGGAGTAAGCATTCTAATTAAAGGGACTACTAAAGGAACTGAAACTGATTTCAATGGTAAATTTACTATTAAAGCTAACAACGGAGACGTTTTAAGCTTTAGTTATGTAGGATACAAAACTATTGAAAAAACAATCGGATCATCAAATACAGTTAATGTAACTATGATTGAAGATGCTAGTGTACTAGACGAAATTGTAGTAACTGCATTAGGTATTAAAAGAGACAAAAAATCTATTGGTTTTGCTCAACAATCTGTTAAACCAGAAAACTTAGTGAGATCAAGAGAAACAGATGTCAACAACGCGTTAGCAGGTAGAGTTGCTGGTGTACAGGCAGTAGGTGCTCCTTCTGCAGGTTTTGGTAATTCTGGAATAAGATTAAGAGGTAACTCTAATGTATTATACATTGTAGACAATGTGAAAATTAGTTCTACATCTGACATTAACACAGATGATATTGCTGATTTATCTGTTTTAAAAGGTTCTGCAGCAACTGCATTATACGGGCCTGAAGGAATTAATGGTGTAGTTATTATTACTACAAAGTCTGCAAAAAGTGGTGAAAGTGTTGTTACATTAAACCATAGTACGGCAATGGAAAATGTTTACATTTTACCAGAATACCAAAATGAATATGGTGGTGGTTACTCTCAAGAATTTAACACATTTAACTATGACCCTTCTAGACACCCAGCTTCATGGGCTTCTTTTAATGGTCAAAAAATGGTTGAATATTATGCTGATGAAAGCTGGGGTCCAAAATTAGATGGACAAATGGTTCGTCATTGGGATTCTTGGATTCAGGGAGATCCTGAATTTGGAAAATTAAGAGCTTTTGAAGCTAACCCAGATAACATTCAAGACTTTTTCGACACAGGTATTATCAACAACACTTCTGTAAGTTTTGCTAAAGGTGGTGATGACTACAACGTAAGAGTTGGTTTAACAAATATTGACAGAAATAGTGTTTTTCCTAATTCTAAAAGAAAACAAGTACAAGCTACAATTAATGCGAGTTTAGATATTACAGACAAGTTAACTGCATACGCTAACTTCAACTATCAAGATAGAAGAACTAATAACTTTCCAGACAATGGTTATGGAAATGTAGTTTCTAACTTAAACCAATGGTGGCAACGTCAACTAGACATGGACAGAGTAAGAAATTATGAAAGAAACGGTCAGTTTGTATCTTGGAATATTAATAGTCCAACAAACTCAGCACCATTATATTGGGATTCTCCATTTTTTGAAACTAATGAAAACTTAAACTTTCAAACAAAAAATGCAATCTACGGTAAGATTGGATTAAAATATGAAGTTAATGAAAATTTAAACATGAGTTTAGATTTAAGAAAAACATTTAACTCTTATGAATATAATAATAGAACAGCTTTTGGTAGCTTAGGAGGGCAAACATTACCTTCTTACAGTGAAACTGAAAACATGGACTTTAGAGAAGAACTTTTTGGTATTGTAAATTACTCTAAAGATTTAAATGAAGATTTTGACATTACAGCATCTGCCGGTTTTGAATTATCTACAATAGGATCTGAAAGTTTAAGCGGTAGTACAGTTGGAGGATTAAACACTTTAGGTTTCTACAGTTTAAGTACTTCAGTAGATAGACCAACAGTAAATAACTCTTCATCTAAATTTAAATCTAAATCTATATTTGTAAAAGGTTCTGTTGGATATAAAGACATATTATTTTTAGATGGATTTACAAGATTTGACTGGGGATCATCTGCATATTCAGAAGAAAATAGAATTGAAACATATGGTGGATCTTTAAGTTTTATATTCTCTAAATTAATTCCACAAAACGATTTTTTAAGGTTTGGAAAATTAAGAATGAGTGCAGCTCAAGCACCTAAATTCCCTTCTCCATATCAATTATCTGCTGTATATGGAATTGGTACTCCTTACGGAAGTACAGGTACTTTATCTGCTCAAGGAACGTTTGCTAACCCTTTCTTACAAGGTGGAGTTCGTAAAGATTACGAAATTGGTACAGAATTAAGATTATTCAACAGTAGATTAGGAGTAGATTTTGCTTACTTTAAGAAAATAGATGAAGAACTGCCTGTATCTGTTACTTTAGACGGATCTACGGGTTACACAAGTACTCTTAAAAATGATGGTAAGCAAACATACAATGGTATAGAAGTTGCTTTAAATTATGATATTATTAAAAAAGAAGATATCGCATGGGATGCAACTTTAAGTTTTGCTACTTTAGAAAGAACAGTAAATAAAATTTCTGAAGGAATTGATGTAAATGTGTTATCTAGTTCTTGGAGAGGTATTCAATTACAGGAAAGAGTTGGAGAAGAATGGGGAGCTATTTACGGTAGAGCATTCAGAAGAGATGCTGATGGTAACAAAATATTAACAGCTTCTGGAGCACCAATCTACGACACAAATCAATATTTAGGTAATGTATTGCCTGATTTCACTGGAGGATTCTCTAACAATATACGTTACAAAAACTTTAACTTAGGTTTTGATATTGACTTTCAAAAAGGAGGAAAAGTATTTTCTGTAACAAGAATGTTTAACAATTATTCTGGTTTAGGAATAGAGACCGTTGGTAATAACAACTTAGGAAACCCTGTAAGAGACGCTGTAGCCAATGGTGGTGGTGAATTAATAGAAGGAGTAGATGAAACTTCTGGAGCACCTGTATCTTATAATATTGAATCTAGTACTTACTGGGGTCGTTTATTTGCTTTACATGAAAGATGGTTGTATGACGCTTCTTATGTTAAGTTAAGAACTGTACGTTTAGACTACGATTTACCAAATAACATTTTAGAAAAAACTCCTTTCAAAACATTAAATTTAGGTGTATTTGCAAACAATGTATGGCTAATTCACTCAGCTTTACCAGGATTAGACCCTTCTGAAATTGAAACAAGAAATGGAGTAAATTGGACTGAAGGTGGACAATTACCAAACGTTAGAACCGTTGGTGTTAACGTAAGAATGTCATTTTAATTAAAAAATAAATTAAGAAATGAAAAAAATTAATAAAATAAAAACCCTTATTCTTGCTGTAGCGGTTTCATTTACAGCATGTGATACAGTGGATTTTGGTGACACAAACCAAAACCCAAATAACCCAAGTACTCCAGTAACGGCATCCTTATTAGCGAATGTTCAAAGAGGAACAAGTGGTTATATAGCTAGCACTACATCAAATTTATACGTTCAATATTTGTCGAACGGTCAATATGATGAAGAATCTCGTTATCAAACACTAAATTGGAGCCCTGATGGATCTTATGGTCTATTAGAAGATTTACGTCAAATTATTGAAATAAATTCTAATGATGATACTAAAATAGCTGCTCAAGCATATGGTTCAAATGGAAATCAAATTGCTGCTGCATCAATTTTAAGAGTATACATTATGCATGGGATGACAGATAGATGGGGTTATTTACCATATTCAGAAGCTCTAGATGTTTCTAACAATATCTACCCAGCATATGATTCTCAAGAAGCTATTTACGATGGTCTTTTTAATGAATTAGACGCTGCATTAGCTTCTATTGATGGTGGCAATGGTCCTGATAGTGATATTTATTTCGGAGGAGATATGGATAGATGGAGGACTTTTGCTAATACTATTAAGATGGTAATGGGATTAAGACTTTCTAAAGCAGATCCTGCGAAAGGTCAAGTTAAATTTAACGAAGCATTATCTGGAGTAATATCTTCTAATGATGAAAATATTAAATACACATACCTATCAGAAGATTCTAATGATAATCCTTGGCAAGATAGATTTGAGTCAAGAAAAGATTACCTAATGAGTGATGTTTTTGTTGACAAATTAATTGGTACAGGAACAAATACATTACCAGAAGATCCGAGATTAGCTAAGTTTGCAGAACCTGCAACTACTTCAGCTACTTTTGTTGGAGCACCTTACGGAGCTTCAAACTCTGCAACAGCAGATTATTCTTTCATTACAAGTGATATTATTAGTAATAGCGAAGCACCATTAATGATTTATACTTATTCTGAAGTTTTATTTGCTAGAGCCGAAGCTGCTGCTAAAGGTTGGACAACTGAAGATCCAGCTACACTATACAACCAAGCAGTTACTGCTAGTATGGAACAATGGGGAGTTGATTCAGCGGATGCTACAGTATATTTAACTGCAAACCCATACACTGGAATTGAGGATATTGCATATGAAAAATATGTATCTTTATTTTTTCAAGGATATAATAGTTGGGCTGAATGGAGAAGATTCAAAGCCGAAGGTAATGATGGACGAATAGCATTAGTTGCCCCAGCAAACTTATTATCAAATGCTACAGACATTCCTCAAAGACACGGTTACTCTGCAACCGCAGGTGCATTAAATGAAGAAAACTACAACGCAGCTGTTAGCGCTCAAGGTGCTGATAATCTCGACACTAAACTATGGTTATTTAAATAATCACTGTTATTATTTTATAGAGAAGCACTCAATCTAGTTAGATTGAGTGCTTTTTTTTTGGAAAAATAATAAATTATACTTTCAATATTTTATGTTAAAAAATTGTTTTATTAAGATAATTTTAAGCCTTTTGGAATTAATTAATTCAAATAATTATACAATGAAGACAAAGTTTAATGGAATTTTAACGCTATTACTGGCGTTAGTTGTGCAAATATCATTTGCTCAACAAAAGACTATTACTGGTAAAGTTAAAGACGGCTCTGGATTATTACCTGGAGTTAGTGTTTTAATACAAGGAACAAATACCGGTACTGAGACTGACTTTAATGGTGAGTACACAATTAAAGCAAATACTGGAGATGTGCTAGTATTTAGATATCTTGGTTATAAAGTTGTTCAAAAAACAGTTGGTAACTCAAACTCAATTAATGTTACCTTAGTAGAAGATGCTAATGTTCTAGACGAAATTGTTGTTGTAGGATATGGTACAACTACAAAAAAATCATTTACAGGTAGTGTTAGTACTGTTTCAGCAGAAAATATTGATGCAAAAGCAGTATCAAATGTTGCTCAAGCTTTAATTGGTGAAGCTTCTGGTGTATCTGTTGTAAGAACAAATGGTAGACCTGGTGGAAGTGCTAACATTAGAATTAGAGGTTTTAGTTCAATTGAAGGAAATAGTTCGCCACTTTATGTTGTGGATGGTGTTCCTTATACAGGAGATGTAAACTCAATTAATCCTAATGATATTGCATCAACTACAATTTTAAAAGATGCATCTGCAACAGCTATTTATGGTGCCCGTGGTGCGAATGGTGTTGTTTTAATTACAACTAAAAGAGGTAAGAGTGGAAAAAGTGTTGTAGAATTTGATTTTCAAACATCTATCAACAGTAGAACATTACCATTTTATGACTTAATTCATAGTGAAGAAGAGTACATAGGATTGGTTTATGATGGATTGAAAAACAGTGCAGAGTTAACTGGTCAAGCAAACCCATCTCAGTATGCTTTAGATAATGTTTTTTCTGATAGAGGTATCGCTCCTTTATATAACATGTGGAACGTTGCTGACGGTAATGAATTAATAGATCCTTCTACAGGTCAAGTTAGACCAGGCGTAACAAGAAAATTTACTCCTACTGACTGGGCTGACGCAGGTTATAGAGACGGAATCAGAAATGAATTCAACTTTAAAACATCTGGTGGTACTGAGAATACAAAACATTACTTTTCTTTAGGTTACTTATCTGACGAAGGTTACGTGCAAGAATCTCAATTTGATAGATATAGTGCTAGATTAAATGTTAACACTAAGCCTATGGATAGAGTTAAGATAAACACTAATTTAGATTATTCTTACAGTGAATATAATGATGCTACTGGTTATGGTGGTGGAGTTGTAACTTATATGTTAGATTATATCCCAACAATTTACTCTTTATTTTTAAGAGATGCAGATGGTAACATCTTAACAGATCCTAACACAGGAAATCGTCTTTATGATTTTGCAGATAACTCTGCTGGTAATGGTAGAGATTTTTCTGCAACATACAACGGTATTGGAGAAGCTATTTATAACATTAATAGAACTAAAAGACATAACATAAACGGTAACGTAAATTTTGTTGTTGATATTTTAGAAGGATTAACTTTCGAAACTACTTATGGTGTAAATATTTATAGTAGTAACTTCGACCAAGTAAGAAACTCTATTCAAGGTAGTGCAGGTGTTGCTTTAGGAGGAACTTTATACAAGTCTAATACTACATATTCTGCTCAAAACTTTAATCAAATTTTAAGATACGCAACAACTTTTGGAAACGACCATAACTTTAATGCTTTAATCGCACATGAAAGTTTTGAATCTTCATTTGAGGATTTTGATTTAAGCAAAAAAGGAGTTGTTAACTTAAACCCTAATGCAGTAATTGTTCCAGAAAATTACATCGATCAAAATGGTGTGTCTAATGGTTCTAGAATTGGTAGAAGCTTAGAAAGTTACTTTACTCAAGCTAATTATAACTACGCAGGTAAATATTACTTATCTGGTACATTAAGAAGAGATGGATCTTCAAGATTCTTTAAAAACAAATGGGGAACATTTGGATCTGTAGGTGCAGGTTGGGTTATTAGTGAAGAAGATTTCTTAAGCTCTAGTGAGACTATCGATTTCTTAAAGTTAAAAGCTAGTTATGGTGTTTTAGGAGACCAAGGAAATAATTCTTTTGCTGGTCAATTAGGATTTGATGTACAAAACTTATTAGGATTACCTTCTTTAGCTCCAAGAGCAGTTGTAGATCCAAACATTACTTGGGAATCTAGTCAAAGTTTCCAAACAGGTATTGAAGCTAGATTTTTTAATGGCGCTATAGATTTTGGTTTAGATTATTTTGTTAAAACTACAACTGATTTATACGTTAACAAAAGATTATCACCTTCTACAGGGGATGCTGTTATCTTAACAAACGATGGTGAAATGGTAAATAAAGGTTTAGAATTTGATTTAACTGGTAACATCATCAGAAATGAAGATTTTAAATTATCTTTATCTATAAATGGATCAATGTACGAGAACGAAATAACTCAAATGCCAATTGAAAATGCAACTGGTGAAGCTAAAGTTATTAATATCGATGGTAATTTTGCACAATCTGCAGGTCGTAGTAGATTTGACTACTACTTAAGAGAATGGGCTGGTGTTGATCCTGCTACAGGTAATGCTCAATGGTTAGAAAGCTGGGTTGATGAAAATAACAATGGTCAATACGATACTAATGAAGGAATTAATGATTTAGAAGTATACAAAGCTGCAAATCCAGGAGCAAGCATTCAAGAACGTGTTACAACTGAATATGCAGACGCAACACGTAAATACAACAATAAATCTTTAATACCTACAGTAAGTGGAGCATTTAGACTTAACACTTCTTATAAAGATTTTAACTTAAGCGCTCAATTTAGTTATAGTTTAGGAGGTTATGGTTATGACCAACAGTACGCTACTCAAATGAGTAATGGAAAAGTAGGTTCTTACAGTTACAATGCAGATATGAGAGATAGATGGATGAATCCTGGTGATATTACAGATGTACCAAGACTTTATTCTAACGAAAACATTAGAGTAAATGCGGCTTCTACAAGATTTATTACAAGTTCTGATTATTTATCTTTAAATAATGTAAGGTTAGGATATAGTATACCGACTCAGTATTTAGAAAACATAGGTCTTTCTTCTGTAAGCTTATGGGTATCTGGAGATAATTTATTTTTAATCTCTGCTAGAGACGGGTACAACCCAACAACATCTCTTACTGGTACTTCTGAAAGATATAACTATAGTCCAATATCAAACTACACTTTAGGTGTTAGAGTTAAATTTTAATTAAACAATTTTAATTATGAAAAAAATAAATTTTATATTATGTATTATTGTTGCGAGTCTCTTCTTGAGCTCTTGTGATGAAGAATTTTTAGATCAAAGACCTACTAGTTTTATCTCGAATGAAGATTTAGGAGAAACTGCCTTAATTAACCCAAGCATTGTTGAAGGTAACTTAAGAGGTATTTATAACCAAATGGTTACTGCATACATAGGTGGAACAGGTAATCAGGAAGATTTTGGACATAAATCTTTTGATTTAATGAGTGATTTACTATCTAGTGATATGGCACAAATTGGTGCTAGATTTAATAGATTTGTAAATTTATCAAATCTTTTATGGACAAATGATCCGTCTATAACACTACCAAATTATACTGCTTGGAGATTTTATTACAGAATCATTAACAGTGCAAACTTAATTATTGCTGCTAATGGTGGTAATGATGCAGTACCAGCATCTGATGCTGTTAAGGGTGTTGTAGGGCAAGCAAAAGCTATTAGAGCGTTTGGTTATTTTTATTTAAGCCAGTATTACGCAATTGAGTATGATGCTAATGCAGAAATTTTACCTATCTATGTAAACCCAGGTGAATCTGGAAAAGCAAAGTCTACAATGGGTGAAGTATATGACCTAATAATTTCAGACTTAAATTCTGCAATTAGAGCTTTATGAGTACGTATACAAGACCAAACAAAGCTTCTATAAATCAAAATGTAGCTAAAGGTTTATTAGCTTATGTTTATGCTTCAATGGGGCAAAGTGATAAAAACATAATGGCTAGGGATTTAGCTGATGAAGTAATTAATTCTGGTGAATTCACAATGATGAATCAAGATGAAGTTACTGGTGGTTTTACACAATTAAGCACTCCAGGATGGATGTGGGGATTTGACCTTACAGTTGCAAATGACTTAGGTTTAGTTTCTTGGCATGGTTTTATGGACTACTATAGTTATTCTTACCAAGCAGTAGGAAACTTTAGAGGTATTGATGATGGTTTATATGCTAAAATCAATGATAATGATATAAGAAAACAACAATTTGGTGCTCCAGCAAGTGGTGGTACTGTTGCTGTAGGTGAATCTCCGTTAATTCCTATCGGAAAATTCTATAATGCTGCAAGAACTCCTTTTTCTCAAAATCCTATGACAGATGATTATGTTTACATGAGAGTTACAGAAATGTACTTACTTTCTGCTGAATTAAGTGCTGTAGAAGGAGATGATACTGCTGCAAGAACTAGATTAAAGCAAGTTTTAGCTAATCGTTATGATGACGCTGCTGACTATGCATACGTTGATGGTTTATCAGGTCAAGATCTTGTTGATGAAATAGTGTTTAATACTAAAATTGAATTCTTAGCTGAAGGTAAAAGTTATTTACTAATGAAAAGAAGAAAATTAACAAACACAAGAGGTAGTATTCACTTAAACAGAGCTGGAGAAAGTTTTGCTTATGATGATCCAAGATTAACTTTTGAAGTTCCACAAAGAGAACTTACAGATAATCCTAACATTACTGAAGGAAATAAATAATATTTTTTAATATTATATATAACATTAAAACCATCTCTTTTAGAGATGGTTTTTTTTTGCTCTTAAATTAGCATACATTTGCAGAATGAATAATGAAATGACAAATATTTTTGGAATTAGAGCGATTATTGAAGCAATCGAAAGTGGTTCTACAATTAATAAAATATACCTTCAAAAAGGTTTAAGAGGAAATCTTTTCTATGAATTAGATAAATTGATAAAAGAAAAAAAATTAACTACAAGTATGGTGCCTGTAGAAAAATTGAATCGTTTATCTAAAAACAACAACCATCAAGGTGCTGTTGCTCAAATTTCTCCTATAGAATTTCATGATTTAGAAACTTTAATTGAAAAAACTTTAGAAAGTGATAAGAAACCTCTTTTCTTATTATTAGATCAGCTATCTGATGTTAGAAATTTTGGAGCTATAATAAGAACTGCAGAATGCACAGGTGTTAACGGAATTATTGTTCAAAAGAATGGAAGTGCTCCTGTAAATGCAGAAACTATTAAAACTTCTGCTGGTGCAGCTTTTAAAATTCCTATTTGTAAAGTAGATCATATAAAAGATGCATTATTCATTCTTCAATCTGCAGAAATTAAAACAGTTGCGGCAACTGAAAAAACAGATGATTCTTTATATCAAGTTGATTTAAATCAACCAATAGCAATCGTTATGGGTTCTGAGCATAGAGGTGTGAACCCGTCAATACTTAAAATGGTGGATTATAAAGCAAAATTACCTTTATTAGGTGAAATCGCTTCTTTAAATGTTTCTGTTGCTTGTGGAGCTTTTTTATATGAAACAGTAAGACAAAGAATGGCATAAATAAATTATAACTCCTCCTCTACTTCACTGTTAAGTTCTGGAGGAATATAATTTCCTTCTTCATCAAAGTAAGTATCAAATTCAGTTTTACTAAATTGATATTCTTTTTTAACAATCCCTTTTTTTCTATAAATAATAGAAAATAGAAATCCCATAATAAAGCCAGATAAATGTCCTTCCCAAGACATACCTTCTTTAATTGGTAACACATACCAAATCATACTTCCGTATAAAAAAATAATTATTAGAGAGAGGGCAACTAATCTATAATGTTTTCTAATAATTCCGCTGAAAAAAACAAAACTAAATAATAAATAAACGATTCCGCTGGCACCAATATGGTAAGATTCTCGGGCAATAATCCAAGTTAAAGCACCAGATAAAACACCTCCATAAATTAATATTTTTAAGCCTATATCTCTATAAAAGTAAAAAAGACTAAGTAGTAACACAAATAACGGAATAGAATTATTAAAAAGGTGTTTAGTATCACTATGAATAAAATGAGTGAAAAACACACCTCTTAATCCTTGAAAATTTCGAGGTAAAATTCCGAATTTATTAAAATTGAAATTAAATTTTATTTCTATCCAATATATAACCCAAATAGCAATTACATAAAGTACAGGTATAAAAAAGATAGATTTTGATGTATTTAATTGATTTTCTTGTTCCATATAGTTTTAAAAATATCAAAAATTTTACCAAAATAGAAATTAACAACATCTGTCATAAAACTTTACTATTTTTACAGCATGAATGAACCTTTGGCAGAAAGAATTAGACCGAAAACTTTAGAAGATTACATCAGTCAGCACCATTTAGTCGGTAAAAACGGTGTATTAACTAATTTAATAAAGCAAGGTATTATTCCTTCTTTGATTCTTTGGGGACCACCAGGAATCGGAAAAACAACATTAGCAAACATAATTGCGACAGCATCTAATAGACCATTTTATACTTTAAGCGCTATTAGTTCTGGCGTAAAAGATGTAAGAGATGTCATTGAAAAAGCCAAAAAAAGTGGTGGATTATTTACTGCTAAAAATCCGATTCTTTTTATTGATGAAATACACAGGTTTAGCAAATCTCAACAAGATTCTTTATTGGGTGCAGTAGAAAAAGGTTGGGTAACTTTGATTGGTGCCACCACAGAAAACCCAAGTTTTGAGGTTATTCCTGCACTTTTGTCTAGATGTCAGGTTTATATTTTAAATTCATTTGATAAAGAAGATTTAATTGCATTATTAAATAGAGCTATTGAAAAAGATGAATATTTAGCTGCTAAAAAAATTGTTTTAAAAGAAACGGATGCTTTACTTCAAGTATCTGGCGGAGATGCTAGAAAACTTTTAAATATTTTCGAATTATTGGTTTCTGCTGATGAGGAAATAGAAATTACAAATGAACTGGTTTTATCTAAAATTCAAAAAAATACAGCTAGATATGATAAAACTGGGGAACAACATTATGATATAATATCTGCATTTATTAAATCTATAAGAGGTAGCGATCCTAATGCTGCGGTTTATTGGCTTGCAAGAATGATTGAAGGTGGTGAAGATGTAAAATTTATAGCTAGAAGAATGCTAATTTTAGCGTCTGAAGATATCGGTAATGCAAATCCAACTGCACTAATTTTAGCAAATAACACTTTTCAAGCAGTCTCTGTTATCGGAAATCCTGAATCGAGAATTATTTTAAGTCAAACTGCTGTTTATCTTGCTAACTCAGCTAAAAGTAATGCGTCTTACATGGCAATAGGAGCCGCACAAAATTTAGTTAAAGCAACCGGTGACTTATCTGTACCTTTAAATTTAAGAAATTCGCCTACAAAATTAATGAAGGACTTAGAATATGGTAAAGATTACAAATATTCGCACGATTATCCTAATAACTTTATAGATCAAGAGTTTTTACCTTCAGAAATTTCTGGCACAAAATTGTACGAACCTGGCAATAACCAAAGAGAAAATCAATTTAAAGAAATATTAAAAAATAGATGGAAAAATAGATACGATTATTAAAACTTTACTTGATATTTTTCTTGAACTAACTTGTCGTTTTCGTAGTATTCTGCAATCCAAAGATTATCTTTTAAGTAGAATATTCCGTTTTTATCTTTAATAATAAATACATCTTTCACTTTACTATTTAAAATGATGAAAACAACCTCTGGTTTTAAATTAATCAACTGAAATCCGTTTGACTTTGGTTGTGCATAAAGTGTTTTTATAGTATTAGTTACTTTAGGTAAAGTTTCCTTTTTTACTTTATTCTTAATTTTTGTAACTGTATTATCTATTTTAACTACAGGCTTTATATCTGTTACTTCTTTTTCTACATCGTTTTTAACAATTACCTTTTTATTATTAGTTGATTCTAATATTTCATTATTATTAGTAATTGTAACTTCTAAACTTGGCTCATAAACAAAATTAGACATCGAAGCATGCGCTCTTCTTATTGATTCTTGGTAACTTTTTTTGTAATCTTTAATTCTACTACCACCTTCTTTAGAAGTGTATAAAACCTTGTTAAAACAATCTCTTAATTCAATTAGAACCGCCGTTTTAAACATAGATGATTTATCTTGAATAATAATTTTTAATGCTTTACAAGGATCATTTTTTAACTCTAAAGGCAATTCTTCGGAATCTAACATAACATTAAAACCATTCTTTTTAAAAAGAAATTTTGTTAAAGAACTAGTTTGATATTGATCTGTTTTCTTTAAAAAACTAAATCTTTCTGGAACGATTAAGTATTTATAATTGTTTATTTTTTTCTGTTGACTATATACCGAACTAAAAGTTAATATAAATATAAGTGTATAAATTGTTTTCATTTTAATTAAATAAAAGGTTAAAACCGAATTGTAAAGAAACATTATTTGCAGAAGAAATATCAGATAATTCTGTGATATTATCTACTAATCCGTAGAAATTAATTTTCCATATTTGGGTAGAAATTCCAAAGCCAATATTCGAATATGAAAAATCGTCGACAGTATATGTTAGTTTTGCATGTAGTTTATTTGAAAAGGATTTTTCGTAAAAACCTGTAAAAGCGAATTGCTGACTTAAAGGTCTAAAAACTGAATATAATTGCGCACCAAAAGCATCGGTAAAGAAGTCTTTATACGTGTCATCATAGCAATATTTGCTTCTTTTTTCACCAAAACTATATTTAATTGCTGCATTAAATTTGGCAGGTCTCCATGAGATATAAGAATCTTGATTTTCTTCTGTTGGCAATTGTTCTTCAAAAGCATCATTCAAATTCTGCCAATAATTTGTATTGTTTGTATCATAATCAAAAGCAATACCTTCGAAAGTAAAACTTCCTTTTGTAATAGTATTTTTAATGTTTTTAGTATGATTTATAAAACCAATATCTAATAAACTTGCAGAAAACTGTAATTGCGGAGAAAAGTTATAAGACAATCCGAAATCTAATCCAACGCCCATATTTCCGCCAAAAAAAGTATTACCAATGTATGTACTTGCATCATTAATATATTCATTGTCTTTAATCAAACCAGAGGTTCTAAAATTTATATCTATATTTTCTAAATAGTGCACATAAATATTATTATTACCAAGGTTAGATGTAAAAGTACCAGTGTTGTTTGTAGATTCTACATTTAACGAAGACGAATAGATTTTAAAACGCCCACCTAAAGTCAAATTATCATCTATTTTTCTAGTAATTCCTGCATGAATTACACCCAGATAATCAAGTTTGTAAAGAATTTGAGATGCACTAAAACTTTTATTTAAATACGCAGCATTACCTTCGTTTATAAGTGTAATTCCGTCTTTAGGTAAATAACCAATTCCGTCTACTTCATTATAAAAACCACCACTTAAATATGTTTTATCATCTAACCTATAACCAATATTTATTACGTCGATTTTGGCGTTTATACTTAAAAAATCACTAGTAGATATATTCGCTAAAACGGCTGTAACTTTATCTGTAATATCTCTATTATCAGCAGCAAATAAATCTGAAACTGTAAAACCAGTTGATCCTATTTCTGATGAAAACCCAGAAAGCATAGGTACACCAATATGGTATTTATAATTAGTTTCTAAACCAGGATTTAAGAGTAGTGTTTGCGGTAAACCTGCAAAGTCATACAATACTTGTTTATTTTGACCGTAAACACCAATGCAAAAGATAAATACTAAGTAAAATAGTTTTGTTTTCATTTTATAAAGGCGCTTCTAAATGTATTGTTGCTGCAGAATTAAATATGATTTCACCAACATCAGATGCAATTATAGGCGTTGTTTTATCATCTAAACTTAACTTTACCTCTACTCTAGTAAAATTTCTAACCGTTGGATTTGATTCTATATTTAAAATTTCTGTTTGTTTGAATTCTAAATTATTTGCAGCTACATTTAAATCGTTTAACTGATAAATAAGATTGTCATTTTCATCTAACAACGAAATTTCTACCGTAAAATCTCTGTTGAATCTATTCGTAATTTCAAAATCGAAATCTAATTGTACTAAATTTTGTCTTATAAAACTTGTTTCAAATATTTTAACGTCAGATTTTTCTGAAATTTCTGTAATTGGAGGAGCTCCAGGAAATGGCACAAAATTATTTGGCGATATTGTAAAATAGGTTAATGATAAAGCATAAGAAGGTTTTAATGTATAATCTTCTATCTGGTCGAAATCCACAGCTTCTGAGCACCCAAATATTAAAACAAAACACAAAAGCATATTTATTATTATATTTTTTTTCATCTTAAATATTTTACAAATTACAAACGCTTAAATCCTTATAAATATTGCTTAATCTCAAGTAAATTAGCCACAGAAGTTACATTGTTGTCTGTTGCTGTTTCATCATTAAAAACACAATGAATTACGTTAAAACCTACATTTAAAGCACCGTTAATATCTGCTTCTAAACTATCGCCAATCATAACCGAGTTTTCTGCAGTTGCGTTGGCTTTCTTTAATGCAAAATTAAATACTTTCGGATTCGGTTTTTTTACGCCAACAGAATCAGAAGTAATAATCGCATCAAAATAATCAATAATTTTTGAACTTGTCATTTTCTTCATTTGAACTTCGTCAAATCCGTTTGTAATGATATGCAATTGATATTTACTTTTTAAATAGTCTAAAATTTCAAAAGTTCCTTCGAATAAGTAATTAAAACTTGATAAATTATCTATGTAATCGATCGCTAATTTATCAATCAATACATCAGAAATTTCAAAATTCAATTTATCAAAAGACTTTTTTAACCTATTGTATCTAAGTGCTTCTTTGGTTACTTTTTCATCTCTGTAAAGTCGCCAATATTCTAAATTAATAGGCATATAGATTCTTAAAAAATCATCAATTTCTATATTTACATTGTTTAATTTAAAAATTTTCTCAAAGGTTAAACCAGAGTTTTTATCAAAATCCCAAAGCGTGTGGTCTAAGTCGAAAAATACGTGTTCTATTTTCATCCTTTAAAAGTAAAGATTATAAATAAACTATAAGCACATTAAGTTGTTATATTTGTAATAATAAATTATTTTTTTTGAGTAAAAAACTACATATATTATTTCTTTGCGGCTGGTTTCCTTCTAGAGTCTTGCCAACTAATGGCGATTTTATAGAAAGACATGCTAAAGCTGTTTCAAAAAAACATAAAGTAACAGTTTTACATATAATTTCTGATGAAAATTGTATACAAAAAATAGAAATAGTTTCAGAACAAAAAGACGAATTAGATATACATATTGCCTATATAAAAAAGACGAAAAACCCTTTAAATAAGCTACTTTTATATAGAAAAGCTTTTCTTTCTTTATTAAAAAATATTGGTGATTTTGACGTTGTACATTTAAATAAATTATATCCTTTTGGTATTTTTAGTTTGTATCTAAAAAAAACTCAAAAGAAACCATTTATTATTTCTGAACATTTTACAGGTTATCATTTACCTTTATCAAAAAACATTTCTTTTATTGAGAAGTTTATCAGTAAAAAAATTGCTAAAAATGCAGCATTTATTTGCCCAGTTTCTAACAATTTAAAAGAAGCAATGCAACAGTTGGGGTTTGATGGAAATTACAAAAGAGTACCCAATGTTGTTGATACAAATTTGTTTGTTCCTTCAGAATCTAAAAATTCGGTTTTTACAATCTCGCATATTTCTAATATGGTTAATCGACATAAAAACATTGAAGGTTTACTAAAAGTTATCAAAAAACTAGAAACTAAATTAGCAAATTTTAAGGTTGAAATAATTGGTGAAAATTCTAGCAATTATATATCTTTTGCTAATAAAATTGATATCAATCTAAATAATGTAACATTTATTGATCAAATTCCTCATAAAGAAATTGCAAATAGATTACAGAACAGTGATTTGTTTGTTTTGTTTAGTAATTATGAAAATCTACCATGTGTAATTTTAGAATCTTTTTCTTGTGGTGTACCTGTAATCTCTACCAATGTTGGCGGAATAAAAGAATATTTTCCAGAAGATTTTGGTAAACTAATTAAAAAAAATGATCAAGAAGAATTATTAAAAAGTATTTTACTTTTTGAAAAAAGTTTTAAAACCAAAACACTTAATAAACAAAAAATGCACAATTTTGTTATCGATAATTTCTCTGAAAATAAAATTGCGCTAGAGTTTGAAAAATTATATTTTAAAGCATTAAAATAAATTACACTGAACTTAATTAAAACGTACATATTAAACTTTTTAAAACGCTCTGGCAGTTATGTGTTTTTGGCAACAATTTTTGCTAAGATTTTATCTTTAGCTGCATCTTGGGTAGCTTTACAATTTATAGATAATCAAGATTTAGGTATATTACTTTTTTCTTATAATGTTATTGTATTTATTTTACCAATTAGTGGTTTAGGCTTACATCAAAGTTTACTAAGATTTAGTGCATTAAACAATAATGCAGAAGATAAAAATCATATTTTTTTATATGTTTTAAAATACGGATTAATTTCGTGTCTTGTTTTAATAAGTATTATTATAAGTACTAGTTTTTTTATTTCTTTTCAATTTGAAAAAGCACAATTTTTCATAATTATTTTATCGTTTTTATTAATTCCGGCTTTTCTTTTTGAAATTATTAAAACTCAGTTAAGAATAAATCACGACAATAAAAACTATGCATATTCCGAGTTTTTATACAGTCTAATCTTCTTAATTTTAATTACCGTTTTAACCTTTTATTATCAAGAAAATGGTTATGTAATTTCTTTATTGTTGGCACCTGTTTTGGTGTCTTTATTTTTTATCAAAAAGATAAAAATTAAAGCAACTAAAATAAAAATAGTTTCAGAATTAAATTTTCAATTCTGGCGATACGGTTTCTTTGCTAGTTTATCTAACGTTGTTACACAATTACTTTTTGCCATTGATATTTTATTAATTGGTTACTTAATAAACGATGCAGAAATGGTAACAAATTATAGATATGTTTCTATTATACCTTTTAGTTTATTATTTCTACCTAGAGTTTTCATCAATACTGATTTTGTTGCTTTTACAGAAAAAATATTAGACAAAAATTATATAAAAACGTATATAAAAAGCTATATACAAATGTTTACTATATTAAGTTTCTTATTAATTATGTTTAGTTATTTTTTTGGTAGTTTTTTACTAAGTCTTTTAGATGAAAGCTTTATCAAATACCAAACAACTTTCTTTATTTTAATGCTTGGAATTTCTGGTATATTTATTTTAAGAGGTTTATTTGGCAACCTACTTTCGTCTATTGGAAAAGCACACATTAACTATTATATTGCTAGTATTGCGCTTATAATAAATATAATTAGTAATTATTATTTGATACCAAAATACGGCATTAAAGGTGCTGCAATAACTTCTGCTATTTTAATGTGGTTAACAGGTTTATTCTCTTTTATTTGCTTTAAAAAACTTTATAAGAGAGTTCTTTTAAAAGCAAAATAGTTTTCTTCTTCCGCGCCAAAACTTCGATAGAATTTGGCAATACTTGGCATATTACCACCTTCAAAATCTAGTGTTAGATTGCTATTTTGATATTTTTTAATAACCTCTGAAAGTAAAAAACTAGATGCTTGTAACGTTTTTCCTTTTACTGTAAAAGCGGCAAATAAATAGGTAATTCTGTTATTATGATCTGTAAAAAGTGCACCTCCTAAAAGTTGCTCGTCCTTAAAAACACCTATTAAAAATCCTTTTCGATTTCGTAAAATAGCATTAGACAATGCAGTTAATACTTTATACGGAATTTTATATGAATAATTATCTTTGTATATTTTAATCAACTCAGATATAGTTGTTTCTTTTACATAAAGTGACGCCTTCTCTCCTACTTTAATTGCGTGTTTTCTTCCTTTAGAAAAATTCTTTTTAAAAGAAACATAATCAGTATTTAAGATTAGTTTGTAATTTTTTAATGTAATTGTGTTTTCTGTAGAATAATTCTGAGAATTAAAATGAATAACAACTTTAAAAAAATGAATCGGAATTTGACTTAAAAATTCTTTTTGTAATTCTTTTGAAATTAAATCCTTAGAAAAAACTCCTAATTGCTGACTAAAATAAGGTTGGTTACCAAGTTTAAAGAACAATTTACGCTGCCAAGAAATTGGTAAAACTGCTTCATAATCGTTTAAGACTAAAACACTCCAATTTTTAGAAACAGTATCTAAGTACCAAGAAAACGCATAAATTCTAGACTGAATTGAATTTTTAATACAATCATCATATTTATCAATGTTGATATTTTTTCTTGAGATAAGCTTAATCATCCTAAGAAGTTGCTATTTTAACCATAGACTCGTACAATCTTTTCCAACCTTTCCATCTTAAATGATTGCTTAAACTTTCATTATGAAATAAGGTTATAAAGGTTCCGTTTACAGCTTTTACTTCATTTCTTAAATCTCTAATTTTTCCAAGAGATTGTTTAGGTGTTATTTTTAAATAGTCGTTTAAAGTTGTATCCATCAAAGCAAAAGGAAATATCTTTAAAGGAGTTTGAATTTCGAAATCTAAATCGTAAAAATAATATGGTGTGCAGGTACTCGCTCTAAAACCAACATTACTAGCATATCCCATAGAATAATCTTCTTGAACTTCTAAATCTATCAATTGCTGATACGTTTCTGGTAAATTAAAACGTAAATAATGCTGTCTAGATCTTATAACCGGCATGTTGGTTATAGATTCTAATCTTTCTTTTTCTTTTTTTAGCAACCCAGGATTTTGCATTGTAAAATAAGATGGATGCAAACCAACTCTAGCATAATCTACTAAATCTTTTATAAGCAATCTGTATTTGTTTTTAGATGCAGATACATTGGTATCAAACGTTGTATAATCTCCTATAGAACAAAAAAAGATGGTTCTAATATCCGATGCTTTTTTAATATCTAAAATCTTTTGAAAATTATCAAAAGGATCTTTCTTAATATTTAAAGAAACTGCAAATCTGTACCAAACATTTATCAAACGAAGTTTAAATAAATCATTAAAAAAGCCACCAAAGGTTCTAACAAAATTTTTATGTTTATAGGCAAATGCATTATCAATATCTATAGTAGATAAATATTTGTAAGATCTTGTTTTGTAATCGTAATCTGGAAATTTTTCTTTTAACTTTTCTAACAACTTGTATGCCCAAATATCTACAACCGGTTTTTCTAAAAATCCGTTTTTGTATGCTAAACTTTCTGTTGCTGTATAACGACCATGCATGTCTTTTACGTGCGGTAAATATTCTTCGTAACGCGATATTAAATAAAAACTTGCCGCAAAAATATCAAAAGGAATTGCTGATTTACTTCCGGCACCAAAAAAACACGGAGTATTGTCCCATTTTTGAATATTAATATCTAAATCGTTTACACCTTGTTCAAACAACAAATCGTTACTTTTTATAAAAAATTCGTTTCCTAAAGGCGTTTTTGTGTATGTTAATTTGGGTCCACTATGTGCCACAAATTCTTCTACTTTTGTTGTAAAATCAACAGAAATTAAAAGCGTTCTGGTTAAAACATGCTTAAAAATGTAACGAACTCTTGGTGTTATTTTATGTGTGTAAACTAATATCATTTATGGGTATAGAAGTTTTAATTAATTGTAAATTCTATAAAATTCCTTCGTCTGCAAAGCTAAAATAATCTTTTTGGGTAATTATCAAATGATCTAAAAGTTTAATATCTAAAGTAAAACCTGCATCTTTAATCTTTTTAGTAAGTTGTTTATCTGCGTTACTTGGTTGTAATTTACCTGATGGATGATTATGTGCCACAATAATTGCCACACAAGCCAATTCTAAAGCTCTTTTAAATAACAACCGAACATCTACAACTGTTGCCGTTAAACCACCTTTACTTACTTGCGTTTTTGCAATAACTTTGTTAGAATTATTTAAAAACAGCACCCAAAATTCTTCATGTTCTAGATCGCCAATAATACTTTGTAAAACTAAAGAAGCATCTTTACTACTAGTTATTTTTGGCTTTTCTAAGGCAACTTCTAATTGTCTTCTTTTGCCCAATTCTAAAGCTGTAATTATACTAATTGCTTTTGCTTCTCCGATACCTTTAAATTCCATTAATTTTTCTAAAGAAAGTTTCGCTAGTTGGTTTATGTTACCATCTATCGATTTTAAAATTCTTTTAGATAAAGCCACAGCACTTTCGTTTCTGTTTCCAGAACCTATTAAAATAGCTATAAGTTCAGCATCAGATAATGATGTTTTGCCTTTAGCAATCAATTTTTCTCTTGGTCTATCGTCTAATGCCCAAGATTTAATAGTCAATTTTTCCACGCTTTTTTTTATAAAAATACAAAATCAGATTTAAGTTAGGTTTAACCGATTTAGTACCGCTTTTTAAATGGTTGAAAAGAAAATTCAATTTTAAAAAAACAATTTACAGACTTTCGTATCTTTGCAACTTATATTCTATCTATTTTTACATATGAAGATTATTATAGCTGGAGCTGGAGATGTTGGCTTTCATTTAGCAAAATTACTTTCTTACGAATCTCAAGATACTTATATCATAGATTTTGATGGAGAAAAACTAAATTATATTAACAATCATTTAGACGTAATTACCAAAAAAGGTGATGCCACTTCTATAAAACTTTTAAAAGAAATTGGTATAAATTCTGCTGATTTGTTAATTGCTGTTACAGAAAGTCAGAATACCAATTTTACAATTTCTGTAATCGGTAAATCTTTAGGTGTTAAAAAAACTATTGCTAGAATAGACAACCCAGAATTTTTAAATGAATGCGAAGTAAACTTTAAAGAGTTTGGTTTAGATTTTATGATTTCGCCACAAGAATTAGCAGCAAATGAAATAAAAATGTTGCTTAAACAATCTTCTTTTAACGATACAGTAGAGTTTGAAAGTGGTTTATTTAATGTAATGGGTACTTCTTTATCTTACAAATCTCCATTGGTAGATTTAACTGTAAAAGAAGCTAAACAGAAATTTAACAATATCGATTTTATAACTATTGCTATTAAAAGAGATAATGTTGCACAAACTATTATCCCTAGAGGAGATACAAAATATCAACTTAACGATCAAGTTTATTTTTCTGTACCAAGTTATAATATGAAGGATTTATATCCGATTATAGGAAAGAAAAAATTCGATATTAAAAATGTTATTATTCTTGGAGGAAGTAGTATTGGTCAAAAAACCGCAAGGAATCTTTGTCAAGATAGTTTTAACATCAAACTAATTGAAGAAAGCAGAGAAAAAGCAGAAAATTTAGCTGAAGAATTAGAAAACGTCTTAGTAATTCATGGTGATGGTAGAGATTTAGAATTACTAGAAGAAGAAAATATTAGAGAAACCGATGCTTTTATTGCAGTAACAGGTAATTCTGAAACCAATATTATGTCTTGTTTAGTAGCAAAGTCTAAAGGTGTTAAAAAAACCATTGCTTTGGTAGAAAACATGGATTATATCGAGATTTCTCAAACCATTGGTATCGAATCTTTAATCAATAAAAAACTAATTGCTGCAAGTAATATTTTTAGACATATTAGAAAAGGAGAAATACTTGCATCTGCAAATTTACATAATATAGATGCTGAAATTTTTGAGTTTGAAGTTCAGCCGAATGCTAAAGTTACAGAAAAACCTATTAAGGATTTAAATTTTCCTAGAGATGCAGTTTTTGGTGGCTTAATTAGAAATGGTAAGCCATATATGTCTTTTGGTGAAATGCAAATTCAAAGCGGAGATAAAGTGATTGTTTTCTGTTTGCCAGAAGCAATTAACACTGTAGAAAGCCTATTTAGATAAATGGGAAATTTAAACACAAAAATAATTTATCGTTTTTTAGGTATTACAGCAATACTTAATGGTCTGTTTATGTTTTTAACGGTTCCGTTTAGTATTTTTAATGATGAAATAGAAAAATGGGGAATTTTAAATGCAGGTATTATAACAACCTTTATTGGTAGTTTACTTTACTTTTTTAACAAACCCATAAACACTAATATTCAGAAAAAAGAAGGTTATTTAATTGTAACACTTGGATGGCTAATTCTATCTTTTACAGGAATGTTACCATATTTACTTTCCGGAGCAATACCAAGTATTTCTGATGCTTTTTTTGAAACAATTTCTGGATATTCTACAACTGGTTCTTCAATATTAACCGATATTGATAACATGCCAAAAGGAATTCTTTTTTGGCGAAGTGCTACACATTGGATTGGCGGAATGGGAATTATTGTTTTAACAATAGCTATTTTACCTCTCTTGGGTATTGGTGGTATGCAATTATTTATGGCAGAAGCTCCAGGCCCATCAGCAGATAAATTACATCCAAGAATTACAGATACAGCTAAAAGATTATATTTAATCTATGTAATATTAACATTATTAGAATTCTTTTTATTAAAATTTGCTGGCATGACATGGTTTGATGCAATTAACCATGCAATGGCAACAATGAGTACTGGTGGTTTTTCTACAAAATCTGATAGCATCGCATTTTATAACGGAAAACCTTTAATACAATACATTATCATCTTTTTTATGTTTGTTGCAGGTACAAATTTTGTATTGACTTATTTCGCTTTAAAAGGAAAAATGCAACGTGTATTTAAAAGTGAAGAATTTAAGTATTATTTATTTGGATCTTTAGGTGTTTCTGCAATAATTGCAATCATTATTATATTCTTTCAAGACCCTAATTTAGAATCTGTATTAGCGCATCCAAAAGTTTTAGGAGAAACAGAAAGTGCTATTAGACATTCTTTATTTATGGTTATATCCGTAGTAACTACAACAGGTTTTGTTTCTGCTGATTTTACAATGTGGAACTTTTTTGCAACCGGAATCTTTTTTGCACTATTTTTTACAGGTGGTTCTGCTGGTTCTACTAGTGGTGGTGTAAAAGTTGTAAGACATATTGTCATGCTTAAAAATAGCTTTTTAGAATTTAAAAAAGCATTACATCCTAATGCCATTATACCAGTAAGATACGATGGCAAAACAGTAAACCAAACCATTGTTTTTAACATACTATCTTTCTTTATAATTTATATGTTAATTTTTATCATATCTTCTGTAATCTTAACATTATTAGGTTTAGATTTTATGTCTGCAATTGGTGCTGCAGCATCTTCTCTAGGAAATATTGGGCCTGCAATAGGTTCTGTAAGTCCTGTAGATAATTTTGCTCATTTAACCAACTCTGCAAAATGGTTTTGTTCTTTTTTAATGTTAATTGGTAGGTTAGAATTGTTTACTGTTTTAATACTATTTACACCTTTCTTTTGGCGTAAAAACTAGAAAACTACAATCTTTCTAATTTTAACATATTGTTAACAAATACTAAACACTAGTAATAGCTTTATTTTTTTTGTATCTTAGACTACCTAAAAACTAACGATATGAAACAAAAGTACTTTTTAAAGGTTTTCTGCCTTTTTATTTTAACAGTATTTACAGTTAATTCTGTAAATTCTCAAACTACTGGTGATATTGCTTTCACAGCATTTAATGCAGACGGAGATACAGATTTTTCTTTAGTTAACTTAGTAGATCTTTCTCCAAATACAATAATATATATAAAAGATGGCTCTGGTTTTATAACTTGGAACACTGGAAGCAATGTTATAAAATCTGGAAGTATCACAGTATTTACAGATGTTGATGCCACATTAAACCCTTTATTAGGGGTTTCGAAAGGAACTATAGAAAAAAGTGGAGCTTTTAATTGGTCTGCAAGCGGTGAAGCAGTTTTTGTTTATTTAGGGACTGATAAAGATACACCAACTACTTATTTAACAGGTTTAAAAAATGGAAATTTAAGTGGAGAATTAACTGGTACTGGTTTAACTGCTGGAGTTAATTTTATGGAATTTAATCCTGTTAGTAGTCCTGACGGAGGATTTTATAATGGTTCAAGATCTACAGAAGCATTGTATTCAAATTATTTTAATCTTATGATAGATAAAAATAATTGGACACACAACACTGGAGATGGAGAAGCTACTTTACCTATTTCTAAAGAATCTTTTACAATATTAACCACAAATTGGTTAGGTGCTATAAGTTCTTCATGGACTGACCCTTTAAATTGGGATAATGGCGTTCCTAATTCTAGTTCTTTAGTTATAATTCCGGATTTAATGCCGAATGCACCTGAAATTAGCACATCTACTAATGCAGAAGTTGGTAATTTATCAATTTCTGAAGCTGATGGATTATCTGTATTATCTGGAAGTTTAACTGTATATGGAAATGTTACAGTTAATGCAGGAAGCTCTTTGTATTTAGAATCTAAAGTAACTGCATCAAAAACTTTAGATGCTGCAACCCTAATTTTAAATGGAAGTTATACTTCTGTTGATGATAATTCTTTTTTCTATTTTACAGAAACTTTTATTGACGATACATCTGAATGGAGTTTAATCTCTTCTCCTACCGTTGGAGAATTAATAGATGGTAACACCGGAGATGGAAATTTTGCTGTTTTTAATGCTTTGCAACAAAGTGCAACAAACTACGGAATCGCATTTTACGATAATTCTCAATCTGATTCTAATCTTCGTTGGGATTATTATTCTAAAGCTGAAGTTGATGTTGTCAATACAAGCGCAGTTCTAACAATGGAACAAGGTAAAGGATACAGTGTTTTACCAAATTCTGCTTTAAATTCTGATACTGCGAAAGGAAACTTAGGGTTTAAAGGTGATGCACCTACTTCTGATGTTTCAATTACAATTACCGACAAAACAGCCACTTCAGGAAATGCTTTTAACTTGGTAGGAAATCCTTATCCTGCGTATTTACCTTTTAATACTGCTGCAAATTCGACTAATTTATTATCAGAAAATTCTGGAGTATTAGAAGAGGAAACACTTTGGATTTGGGATAAAACTACTGCTTCTTATATTACAGTTAACCAAACTACAACTGTAGGAACCGGAACAAATCAAAGACCATCTCTATACATAGCTCCGGCACAAAGTTTCTTTGTAAAATCTAGCAATACTGGTGGTGATTTTAAGTTTAAACAAGCAGATCAAAGTCATCAAACAACAGGAACATTTAATAAATTAGAAAATTTAAGACCAGAGATTAATTTAAGTATTACAAACAATGGCAGAACCTCAAATACTTCTATCTATTATTATGCTGAAAAAACAACAGGTTTTGACAACGGTTATGATAGTTCAATTTTTACAGGTGCCGGTGATTCTTTTACAATATACACTAAATTAGTATCAGAAGAAAGCAATCAAAAATTAGCAATTCAAACTTTACCAAAATCCAATTTTGATTCCATGGTTATTCCTGTTGGTGTTAATGCACCTGCTGATTCAGAAATTACATTTTCTGCAAACGGAATTAATTTACCAAAAGAACATAACATTTATTTAGAAGATAGATTAACAGGCACATTTACGCTACTAGATACTTCTTCTAATTATATTGCTACTGTTAAAACTAATAATACTGATGATCGTTTTTTTATTCATACAAAGACAAACGAAGCTCTAAATGTAGAAAATGTATTGGTTAGTAATATTTCAATTTTTCAAACAAGCAATACTAACTTAAAATTAACAGGGTTTAATAATGAAAAAGTAAACATTTCAATTTTTAATATCTTAGGTAAAAATGTTTTAAAGAAAGAGCTAAACATTGTTGACACAAAAAATGTTGCACTACCAAATTTAACGAGTGGTGTATATATTGTAAAATTAGAAACACTTTCTAATAGCATTAATAAAAAGATAATTTTAGAATAATTCTTTAGAGATAAAACATTAAACCATGAAAAAAAACGAAACAAAAATTACTCGTAAAGAAGCTATTAAAAAAATAGGTAATTATGGTAAATATACTGCTTTAACTGCCTTGGGAACTTACATGATTTTAAATCCTCAAAAAGCGCAAGCACAAAGTCCAGAAAAACCTGGAGTAGGATTTTAAACTGAAATTTTAAAACAATTAAAACGCTTCAATTTTATTGAGGCGTTTTTTATTGAATATCATTTAGAAATTACCTACATTTATTTTTCATGAAAAATCAATCTGAATTATTACTTAAAACCATAGAAGACAAAACAATTGTTTGGTTTAAAAATAGTAACGAATATCTAGTATTAGAGAATACAACAGCAGATATTTTAAAACGATTAAGTAAAGGAATTTCTGTGAAAGAAATAGCAACTCCATTAGCTAAAAAACTACAGGTGCCTTTGGATAAAACAATAGATTTTATTTTAGACCTTGAAAAGAAAATTTATGCCAATAAATCTATTATTAATAATACAATTGTTAACGACTATAGAGATGTTACGAAACCAACTTCTTTCGAGTTCACAAAGTATTACAAAATAAATAATGAAGTTTATAAAGTTGAATTCAACTCAGAATATGAACTGTATTTAGTTCATCCTAAATTTGCGCATTTAGAAACTACCATCTCAGATAAAATACACACTACATTTACAGTCTTTCTAAATAATAGTTTTATCTTTTTTTATGTTGACAACAACTTTATTGGTGCTTGGAACAAAAAAGAGGTTCATTATTTTCAAGGAAAATTTTCAATGGAATTAATTCAAAAAATCCATCAGAAAAAAGAAAATGAATGGATGGGTGTTTTTCACGCCTCTGCTGTTTCTAACGGTAAAAAAACTATTTTGTTTTTAGGAGACTCAGGTAACGGTAAAAGTACTTCTTTAGCTTTATTACAAGCAAACGGGTATACTTGTTTAGCTGATGATTTTGTGCCGATCGATATAGAAAAAAATGAAGTTTTTAGTTTTCCTGCATCAATTTCAATCAAAAAAAACAGCTTAAAAACACTACTCCCTTTTTATCCGGAATTAGAAAACTCTGCAGAATATCATTTTAAAAGACTAAATAAAATAGTTCGCTACTTAGAGCCAAAGAATAGTAACTTTTTAGCACATTTACCATGTAAAGATTTAGTATTTATTAAATATGAAAAAGATAGTGATATCTCTTTTAGTAAAATTTCTAAGATTGAAGCTTTTCAGCAATTAGTGCCAGATTCTTGGCTTTCGCCAATAAAAGAAAACTCTAAATTATTTTTAGATTGGTTTTCGAACTTAAATTGTTATCAAATTACATATTCTGATAATAAAAAAATGATAAATAAAGTTTCTAAAATTTTTGAAAATGAATTATAAAGAAACAGTCTTTTTTATAGCCAAATGTTTAACAATAACATTAGAAAAAAAGAACCGAATCGAAATTGAGGATTCATTAAAAAACACTGAAATAGATTGGGATTCTGTTGTTAAAGTAAGTACGCAACATTTTGTTTTCCCTGCATTGTATTGCAATCTAAAAAGAGTGAATCTATTACAATATTTACCTGAAGAATTGGTAAATTATATGGTTCATATAACCGATTTAAACAGGGAAAGAAACAAACAAATTATAAAACAAGCAAAAGAAATTAATAGTCTTTTACTTGCAAATGATATTACGCCAATTTTCTTAAAAGGAACCGGTAATTTACTAGAAGGTTTGTATGCCGACATTGCAGAAAGAATGGTTGGTGATATTGATTTTATTGTTTCAAAAAACGATTACATTAATACAATTAAACTTATTAAAGGTTTTGGTTATAATCGAGTTAGTAAAGAAAGTTATGATTTCCCACAATTTAAGCATTATGCAAGATTGCATAAAGAAAAAAGAATAGCTGCAATCGAAATACATAAAGAACTTTTAATTGAAAAATATGCAAGTGAGTTTAATTATGATAGCGTTAAAAAAAACCTCTTAAAAATAAATGAAATAACAGTTTTAAGTTATGATGATCAAATTTCTCTTTCTATAATTGCGAAGCAAATAAATGATGATGGAATATATTTTAAAGACATTGCTCTAAGAAATGCATATGATGTATTTCTATTGTCAAAAAAAACAACAGCAAAAGAGGCATTTAAAAACTTCAAAAATTTAAAGAACCCTTTAAATTCTTTTTTAGCTTCAACTTATATTACCTTTAATAAAGTTTCTTCCTTAGAGTATGAAAACACAGTGGAAACTGAAAAGTATTTACAAGTTTTTAATAACCAAATATCAAATAGGGTGAATACAAAACGTGTTCATAAAAACATTGGATTTTATTTATTCGTTAAAAATAGATTAAATATTATTTTAAAATCAATTGTAAATAAGGAATTTAGAAAATGGGTATTTAATAGAATACGAGATAAAAACTGGCAAAAAGAAAAGCTTAGGCAACTAAACATTACAAAATCTAAATCAAATTCTTAACTTCATCAAAATCTAAGCCACCATAATTGCCAGAACTCATTAACACCACTGCTGTTTTTTCTAAATTCTGATTAAACAAAAACTCTTTAAAAGCTGAAGGATTAGTGTAAATAACTAAATCTTCCCTTTCGAAGGCATTTGCTATTTGCGCAGAAGTTACTTCTTCTAACTGTTTAATTTTTACTGCATTTGGTGAGTAAAATACAACTGCTTTATCAGCAGCATCTAATGCTCCTTTATATTCAGACAAAAACTCAGCATTTAAACTCGAATATGTATGCAATTCTAAACATGCTAAAACTGTTCTGTTAGAATATTGCTCTTTAACAGCTTTTGTAGTTGCAGCAACTTTACTAGGACTATGAGCAAAATCTTTAAAGATTACAGAAGAATTATTTTCTGCAATTTTTTCTAAACGCTTACTTGCTCCTTTAAAACTAGCAATTGCTTCATAAAAATCATCTTCATCAACACCCATGTGTTGGCAAATCCATTTTGCACCTGCTAAATTTTGTAAATTATGATTTCCGAAAATTTCTAAAGGCAAATCTCCTTCTTCTGTCTCTAAAAAAGTAATACCGTTTTCTATAAAATGTTTCGGAGTTTCATATGGATATTTTTTTATATGATTTTCAGAAGATTCTACAACATCTTTTACGTTATCATCTTCAATATTGTATACCATACTTCCTCCATTAACCATAGAATCAGTAAAAATTTGAAACTGATCTTTATAATTTTCAAAAGTTGGAAATACATTAATATGATCCCAAGCAATACCACTTAACAACGCAATATTAGGCTTGTATAAATGAAATTTAGGACGCATATCTATAGGAGAACTTAAATATTCGTCTCCCTCTAAAACAATAAAATCATTTTCTTCTGTTAAATGCACCATTGTTTCAAATCCTTCTAATTGTGCACCAACCATATAATCTACTTGTCTTTCATGATAATTTAAAACATGTAAAATCATAGAAGTTATGGTTGTTTTACCATGAGATCCACCAATAACAACCCTTGTTTTATTTTTAGATTGCTCATATAAAAATTCTGGATAAGAATAAATTTTTAACCCTAATTCTTGGGCTTTTAATAATTCTAAATTATCTTTTTTAGCATGCATCCCTAGAATAATAACATCTAATTCATTTGTTATTTTTTCTGGAAACCAACCAAATTCTTTTGGCAATAGACCATATTTTTCTAACCTAGATTTAGACGGATCGTGAATTGTATCATCACTTCCAGAAACTTGGTATCCTTTTTGGTATAATGCTATTGCAAGATTGTGCATTGCGCTACCACCGATGGCAATAAAATGAATATTCATTTAACAAAATTTTAAAAAGTAAAAGTACAAAAGCTCTTTACATTATTAATTATATTTATCACGAAACTAATCGAAAAGTTACTTTTACTTGCAAAAAGTACCACTTTAGTAAAATACGTTTTAGTTTCAGTAAAATTTACACTTATTTTAGGTGCAAACAATTTAACTATGAAAAAAATTATAACAACTTTATTTTCAATATTTTTGATTTCTACGACCGTTAATTCTCAAGATAATTTTAACGAATTATGGTTAAATGTCGAAAAATTTGAGTTGGATGATTTACCTAAATCAGCCTTAAAAATTGTCGACAAAATATATAACAAAGCTGCAAAAGAAAATAATTCACCGCAATTAATTAAATCGCTGTTTTACAAAAGTAAATTTTCTCTTACTTTAGAAGAAAATGAACAGCTAAAGGTTATCAATCAATTTAAAGCACAAATTGCACATCAAACATTTCCTACAAAAAACATTCTAGAAAATATTTTAGGGAATTTATATTGGCAATATTTTAAACAAAATAGATATAAATTTTACAATAGAACTGCTACTAAAGAAAAAACCAATTTAAAAGACTTTAGAACTTGGGATTTAGCTTCAATTTTTAAAGAAATACAATTTCATTTTGATAATTCTTTACAAAATGATAAGCAACTTTTAGAAATAAAAATCACAGATTATAATGATATCTTAAATATAGATGATGAAACTATTCAATTTAAACCATCTCTATTCGATTTTTTAGCGAATTCTGCACTAAAATTTTATAATACAAGCGAAAATTCAATTCATAAACCTTCCTATAAATTCGAAATAAACAATCCCGATTTTATTAAAAATTCAAAAATTTTCTCTTCTTTAGAAATCATATCAAAAGATAGTATTTCAAATCAATTTCATGCTTTAAAATTGTATCAAAAATTGATACAATTACATACAGAAAAAAATCAAAAAAATGCACTAGCGCATATTGATATCGAAAGATTAAAATTTGTAGAGAGCAACGGAACTTTTAAAAACAGTAAAGCTGAACTTTTAAAAACACTTCAAACTAGTAAACAAAATAATAGTTTACACGAATCTAGTGGTTTATATGCTTTTGAAATAGCACAGATTTTTAATGAAAAAGCATTGCATTATAAGGATACTCAAAAAAAAGAAAATCACTTTAAAAATAAAGAAGCTTTAGAGTTGTGTAACCAAACTATTTTAAAGTTTCCAGAAAGTTTAGCTGCAAAAAAATGCAAAGTATTAAAAGCAAATATTTTAAACTCATCTTTAAACATAACTTCCGAAGAATTTATTCCAATTCAGTCTAATTCTAGATTTCTAGTATTATACAAAAACCTAAATAAACTTTACTTTTCGGCTTACAAAGTCTCTGAAAGTGAGTTAAGCTCATTTAATGATATTTATGATATTCAAAAGAAAAAAAACTTTCTTTCAAAACTATCAAAAGTAAAAACGTGGATAAGTAATTTAAAAAATGAATCTGACTTTTTACAACACACCACAGAAACTATTGTTCCTAAGTTTGATGGTGGTAAATATTTAATTATTGCATCAGAAAAAAGAGACATAGAAACCAATTTTATTCACGCTTCTACTGTGATACAAGTTACTGATTTAACTTTGGTAAGCAATACTTTTAATAACTCTTATAATTATCAAGTTTTAGATCGAAATACTGGAAAACCTATTGAAAATGCAAAAATAAACTTACAAAATACTAGACGTAATTACGGTTCATATATCAACAAAACCTTAGTTACAGATAAACAAGGATTTGCAACTTTTAAAAGCAACAGCAGATATAATAACGTTCAAATTAAAGTTCAAACCAAAAATGATGCTGCAACTTTTGGTTCTTCATATTTATACAATAGAGCAAATAATAATGTAAACAATAAGAATGATTATGTTGATATTAAGGCTTTTATTTTTACGGATAGAAGTATTTACAGACCCGGACAAGTTGTTTATTTTAAAACTATTTTAACTCAGAATGAAAATGAAATTTCAAAGGTTGTAAATAATAAAACGGTAGAAATAAGTTTAAAAGATGTAAATAACCAAATTGTAAAAACTCAAACTTTAGAATTAAATGATTTTGGCAGTGTTGCTGGTGAATTTCTATTGCCAAATAACGGTTTAACAGGTAACTATAAAATTCATGTTAAGGCAAATTCAATCATCACTAAAAACGTACGTTTTAATGGTGCATACACAAATATTGCAGTAGAAGAATACAAAAGACCAAAATTTAAAACTGAGTTTAAGCTAATAACAGAAAGTTTTAAAATTAATGATTCGATTGTGGTTAATGGTTTTGCAAAAGCTTTTTCTGGCGCAAATATTACCGATGCAAATGTTGTTTATAGAGTACTAAGAAAAACACAATTTCCGTCTTGGTATTCTTGGAGAAGACCTTACTTCAGCTCAGAATCACGAGAAATCACTAACGGAGAAGTTGTTACAGATAGTTCTGGAGATTTCTCTATCAAATTTAAAGCAATACCAGATAAAAGTACTTCTGAAGAAAATTTACCAATTTTTACGTATCAAATTACTGCAGATGTAACTGATATTAATGGAGAAACTAGAAGTGCCACAACCACTGTAAAAGTTGGTTATCATAGTTTATTGGCTTCTATTTCTATGGATAGTAATATTGATAAGAATCAGCAGAAAACAATAATTAATATTGAAACCAATAACTTAAACAATCAGTTTACTGCTGCTCAAGGAACTTTAAAAATATACAAATTACAAGCACCAAAAGCTCCTTTAAGAAATAGACCTTGGCAAGAACCAGATTATCAGCAAATTTCTAAAGAAGAATTTAAAAGATTGTTCCCGAATGATCCTTACTCAAATAAAGAAGATGATGTTGCCAATTGGCAAAAAGGAGCATTAACTTTTTCTAAAAAATTTAACACTAAAAATTCTAAAAAAATAAAAATATCAAATCTTAAAAAATGGGAATCTGGTAAATACATTGCTCTATTAGAAACCAAAGATAAGTTTGGTAAAAAAGTAAAAGATGAAGTTAACTTTTCGGTGTTTTCGACATCAGAAAAACAAGTTGCAGACAATAAGTTGTTTGTAATTAATACCGATAAAAACTCGTATAAAGAAGGTGAAACAGTAAACTTAAAAATTGGTTCTGCTTCTAAAGACATCACAATTATTGTGCAAATAGAAAAAAATTACAAAATTGTAGATACGAGACTAATCCATCTAAAAAACACTACTAAAACGGTTAAAATCCCTGTAAATAAAGAAGACATTGGTGGTTTTGCTATTAAATATCATTTTGTAAACTTTAATTACTTTAAAAGCGGAAGTATTCTTGTAAATGTTTTAGATAAACCTAAAAGTAATATTGAAATTGAAACAAATGTTTTTAGAGATAAACTAAGACCCGGACAAGAAGAAACATGGAGTTTTACCATCAAAAATGATAAAAACGATAAAGTTGCTGCAGAATTATTAGCCTCTATGTACGATGCTTCTTTAGACGAATTTAAAACACACAATTGGTATTTTTATCCAGTAAAAGCTACTAAAAAATATTACTCGTATAAATCTAGTAATGCAAACTTAAGCTTTGGTGTAAATAATTTTAACGTAACAAATAATAGAAACAGGTATTTAAATTTTCCGACTATAAAGAACATTACCTATAACTGGTTTGGGTTTAGTTTGAATAATAATTCTTGGCTAAACAACAGTTATCTAAGAACAATTAGACAAAAGCTAAATTCAAAAAAGATTAAAATAACAAAGTCTGGCTCGTTTAATGGTACAATTTCTGGTTTTATTACTGATGAAAATAACGAACCTTTACCAGGAGTTTCAATTCTTAATAAAAATAAAACAAAAGGCGTAAACACAGGTTTTGAAGGTAACTTTACAATTGATGTTAAAAAAAATGATATCATATCTATCAGATATATTGGTTATCAAAGTGTAGAGGTTAAAGTAGAAGATTTTTCTAGATTAAATGTTCAGTTAATTCCAGATTTAGCATTATTAGATGAAATAGTTGTTACAGGTTATGGTACTCAAAAAAGAAAAGCATCCGATAGAACAGGTTCGATAAGCGTACCACAAGAAGAAGCCGAAATAACAACTGTTTTAAGCGGAAAAGCCGCAGGAATAAATATTGCTGATGATAATAAAACAATAAGAATTAGAGGAAATTCTTCTTTAAACTCGAATGAAAAACCATTAATTGTAATTGACGGTAAGATCAGTACTTTAGATGTTTTAGAGTCATTAAAAACTGAAAACATCAGTAGTTATCAAGTTTTAAAAGATTCTGAAGCAGTTGCTTTGTATGGCTCGAAAGGAAATAATGGTGTTATAATTATAACTACAAATGCTGTTGCAGATTTATCTCAAATTAAAGCGCGTAAGAATTTTAAAGAAACTGCATTTTTTTATCCACAGTTAAAAACTGATAAAGAGGGAAAAGTAAGTTTTACCTTTACAATGCCAGAAGCATTAACTCGATGGAAATTGCAATTGTTAGCACATACAAAAGACTTAAAATATGCTGTAAAAAGTATGCAAACTGTTACTCAAAAAGAAGTAATGGTAATACCAAATGCACCAAGATTTTTAAGACAAAAGGACACAATTACTTTAAGTGCTAAAATTACCAACCTAACAAATAATACCTTAAACGGAATTGCACAACTTGAGCTATCAGATGCTATTACCAATAAAAAAATAGATGTTTTAATGCAAAACATTGGTGCAAATAAAAACTTTACAGTTGCTAAAGATGGTAACACAAATGTCTCTTGGAAAATTTTTATTCCGGAAACTGTACAGGCGGTTCAGTATAAAATTGTAGCGAAAGCCGGTTCTTTTTCAGACGGAGAACTACAAGTATTGCCAGTTTTATCTAACAGAAAACTGGTTACAGAAACATTACCAATTTGGGTAAATTCTAATGAAAACAAAACGTTTACCTTAAAGAAATTAAGAGAAAATAATTCTACAACTTTAAAAAATCATAAATTAACATTAGAAGTAACCTCTAACCCAGTTTGGTATGCAATTCAATCTCTGCCATATTTAATGGAATATCCGTATGAGTGTTCAGAGCAAACTTTCTCTAGATTTTATGCAAATACTTTGGCTAGTTTTATTGCGAATTCAAATCCTAGAATTCAAGAAGTGTTTAATCTATGGAAATCTTCTGATGCGTTGCTTAGCAACTTAGAGAAGAATGAAGAATTAAAATCATTAATTATTCAAGAAACACCTTGGTTAAGAGATGCACAATCTGAGTCTGAACAGAAAAAAAGGATTGCATTGTTATTCGATTTGAATAAAATGAAAAACGAGCAAGAAAGAGCCATTGCAAAACTTAAAGATATGCAAAAGAGTTCTGGTGGTTTTCCTTGGTTTAAAGGCGGAGAATATGAGAATAATTACATTACACTTCATATTGCAACTGGTTTTGGGCATTTAGAAAAACTAGGTGTAGCTCAATTTAACACAGATACAAAAAAAATGATTAACGCTGCTGTTAATTATTTAGACAGGCAAGTTGTAAAGAAACACAAAACACTTTTAGAAAATGCCGATAAATTAAAGAGAGAATCTAAAAATAAATCTGCAGGTGAAAAAGCATATAAAAATTATTTAGAAAAAAATCATCTAGATTATACTACAATTCAGTATTTGTACATGCGAAGTTTTTATCAAAATTTAGCTAAAAATACATCTTTAAAAGAAGCTGTTAATTACTATCAAGAACAATCAAAAAAATATTGGACAGAGTTTAATTTATATGCTAAAGGGCAAATTGCATTAAATCTATTTAGAACAAATGAAAAAACATCAGCAATTAAAATTTTAAATTCATTAAAAGAAAATGCTATTACTTCAGATGAATTAGGTATGTATTGGAAATCTAATAATAGCGGTTATTATTTTTATCAAGCACCTGTTGAAACACAAGCTTTAATGGTAGAAGTTTTTTCCGAATTAGAAAATAACACCAAAACAATTGACAAATTAAAAGTTTGGCTGTTAAAAAATAAGCAAACCAATAGCTGGAAAACAACCAAGGCAACATCCGAAGCAATTTACGCTTTACTTTTAAACGGAAACGATTGGGCTTACAATAACGAAGAGTTAGTTACTATTAAAATTGGTGAACATAAAATTGAACCAACAAAGTTAGAGAACGCAAAAATAGAAGCTGGCACAGGTTACTTTAAAACTTCTTGGGCTGGTAAAGAAATTACAAAAGAAATGGGTACTGTAACTATTAGTAAAAAGAATAAAGGTATTGCTTGGGCTGGTTTGTATTGGCAGTATTTTGAAGACTTAGATAAAATTAGCGCAGCAAACACTCCTCTTAAATTGTCTAAGAAATTATTTTTGAAAGTGAATTCTGACACAGGAAAAGAGTTAATTGAAATTACAGATAATAGTCAATTAAAAGTTGGTGATTTAATTACTGTTAGAATAGAATTATCTTCTGATAGAAATATGGAATTTATTCACATGAAAGATATGAGAGCTGCTGGTTTAGAACCAATAAATGTAATTTCTAGTTACAAATATCAAGATAATTTAAGTTATTATGAAAGCACTAAAGATGCGGCCACAAACTTCTTTTTTGATTATTTACCTAAAGGGGTTTTTGTTTTTGAATATGACTTAAGAGTTAACAATGCTGGTAGTTTTAGTAACGGAATTACAACCATAGAAAGCATGTATGCACCAGAGTTTACTAGCCATTCTAAAGGTGTAAGATTAAATGTAAAATAAAGTTTATTTGGTGTAATTTTTAATGCATATGAGTTAATTTTAAAAGTAGTTTACAACTAATTTTGCTATTAAATAAATATAAACAATCATGAAAAAAACATTTTTAATTATAGGTCTTTTAGTAGCAGGAGCTTTTTCTGCAAATGCACAAAGTATTTCTAAAAACGCAATTGGTTTGCGTTTAGGTGATAATGATGGTTTTGGAGGAGAAATTTCTTACCAAAGAGCATTAAACAATAACAATAGATTAGAAATAGATTTAGGATTAAGAGATAATTCTAATTACGATGGTTTTAAAGCTACAGGTATTTATCAGTGGGTTTGGAACATCGAAAACAACTTTAACTGGTACGCTGGTGTTGGTGGTGGATTAGCAAATTACAATGGTAACGGAAATGATAATTTTTCTGAAACTTTTATTTTTGCTGCTGGTGATATTGGTATTGAATACAACTTCGATTCTGCTCCAATTTTACTTTCTTTAGATTTAAGACCAGAGTTTGGTTTTGGTGATAATTTTAATGATTACGATAATGATATCGCATTTAGTATTAGATACCAATTCTAGAAACTAGAAACATATAAAAAAATCCTCTAAATTAATTTTTAGAGGATTTTTTATTTTTTAAATTTGAAAATTCTGAACTCAATTCATTAATTTTTTGGTGGATATTTTTGTAAAATTTTAGAAATAACCTCCTTTAAATGAGCCTCTCTTTGTTCTGGAGTTCTGTTTTTTGAAATCTTACTTTCTAAAGAACCTTCCCAAACTAAATCATTGGTATCTGCATCAATAAATTTTATAATTAGTTTCTCATTTATTTTATGATTCCCAATTGGTATTCCACCAGAAACACCCACATTTCTATTTCCTAATCCTATAGAAATCGACTTATTATTTCTTACAGAAGCTGTTTGTGTATCAAAATAAATAAAAAAGTCTGGTAATTTATCTTGTTCTAAAAAATTGTCTTTTAATACTAACGTTATATAATTTGTAATTCTGGTTATGTCAAAATCATTCAAATTATCTCCGTTATCTTCATAAAAATTGAATGTTTTATATTTAGAGTACGTTGTATTTGAATCATAATCTGACACTACTTTCGAACTAGAACAACCAAAAACTAAGAACAATAAAATAAACTTAACAGCTTTCATTTTGCAATTTATTTAATAATTACTCTTGTTGGTGTATCTGTACCGTTTATAATACTTTCTGTACCTTTTGCAACTGCCTGAATTGTTTGTGTTATAACAGTCATGTTTAAAGTTTCAGCCTCATCAGTTAATTTATGATAATCTGGATCTACATCTATTGGTGTTGTTGAAAACGTATGCGATGGCACACCTAATCTTGCCAATGAAGCGTTGTCTGATCTAAAAAATAAATTAAATTTTTTATAGGGATCTGGAAATAACTGATAACCTGTACCTTCTAAATTCTTCTGAATAATCTTTCCAAAATCAGAACGATCAAAACCAGTTAACCAAGCTGTATTTGGGCCAAAACTTGGTGTTTTACCAATCATTTCTAAATTAATTCCTGCAACAAATTTATCTGCATCTATACCTTTACCAAAATGTGTAGAACCAATTAAGCCCATTTCTTCTGCAGTAAATGATGCAAAAACAATTGTTCTTTCATTCCCCATTTCTTTAAAATATTTTGCCAAAACTAATAATCCTGTAACACCAGAAGCATCATCATTTGCGCCATTGTAAATTAAGTCTCCTTCTCCACTCTTTTTCATTCCTAAATGATCGTAATGCGCAGAAATAATTACATATTCGTTTTTTTTGCTTTTCCCTTCTAAAACACCAATAATATTGCTAGAAGTAATGTCTTCTTTCGTTCTTCTATTTTTAAAAGTAAACGTTTGTCTATAATCTTTTAAACCTTTAAACGTGGTAAGTCCTATTTTTTTGTATTCATTTTCTATATAAACCGCAGCTTTTTCGATACCTGGTGTTCCAGATTTTCTACCTTCCATATCATCTGCAGCTAAAGTGTATAAATGTTTTCTAACCAAATTAGAATCTATAAAAAAAGTTTTTTCTGGTTTTACAAGTTTTCCAGAAATACCATCGGCTCCTTTTTTTCCATTTAGACCTGGTTCTCCAGCTGTTCCTGCTTTTCCATCTTTTCCTTTTGTAACAATAGCACAACTAAGCATTAAGCTCATGGCTAAAAAAGCGCCAATAATTTTTCTCATATAATATTTATTTAGAGGCTAAATATAACTATTTTAAATTGAAGGTTCTCTTATAAAATTCGATTATAACTCTATAAATAAGCGTTAAAATTTTATGTATTTTTGTTGAAAATTTTACAAATGATTTTATCTGAAATTCCGAATATAAAAAACACAGATGCAAATAACTTTTTCTTATTAGCAGGACCATGTGCTATAGAAAGTGAAGAAATGGCATTAAGAATTGCTGAAAAAGTAGTTACTATTACAGACAAATTAGAAATTCCTTACATATTTAAAGGAAGTTTTAAAAAAGCAAATAGAAGTAGAATTGATAGTTTTACAGGAATTGGAGATGAAAAAGCATTAAAAATTTTACGTAAAGTTTCAGAGACATTTAATGTACCAACAGTTACAGATATTCATGAAGTTTCTGATGCAGAAAAAGCAGCAGCATACGTAGATGTTTTGCAAATTCCTGCTTTTTTAGTACGTCAAACAGATTTAGTAGTTGCAGCTGCAAAAACTGGTAAAGTTGTAAACTTAAAAAAAGGACAGTTTATGAGTCCTGGTGCTATGAAACACGCTGTTCAAAAAGTAAAAGATGCGGGTTCTAATAAAGCTTGGGTAACAGATAGAGGAACAATGTTTGGTTATCAAGACATGATTGTAGATTTTAGAGGAATTCCAGAAATGAGAGAATTTGCTCCAACAATTTTAGATGTTACACACTCTTTACAGCAACCTAATCAAACTGCTGGTGTTACAGGCGGAAGACCAGAAATGATTGAAACTATTGCTAGAGCCGGAATTGTAAACAACGTTGACGGTTTATTTATTGAAACTCATTTTGATCCTAAAAACGCAAAATCTGACGGTGCAAACATGCTACATTTAGATAATCTAGAAAGTTTATTAAGTAATTTAGTAGCCATCAGAAAAACAATAAATAACTTGTAAAATATAAGTTATTAGTACTTATTTCAACCATTCAGATTTTAATTTGAATGGTTTTTTTATGAATAAAATATAAAGGCACAATAATTGTTTAGCTTAATTGTTAACACGTATTATATGAAACAATTTATTTTTTTCTTTTTAATAATTTCTTACTCAACTTTTTCTCAGAGTTTTGATAGAGTTGATAGAATCGTTTTAGAATATCCTAAATTCTCTAAAATTGAAAATTTAGCTTCTAAAATAGATGCTGATTTCTCTTCGGATGAGGAAAAGGTTAGAGCTGCATTTTTTTGGTTGGCAAAAAACATAAGATACGACTTAAAGCAGTATTACAATCCTACAGGAAGAAGTTTTAAATTTAGTTACAGAAATCAACTTGAAAAAGAACAAAAAATAGAAGCTGCTAAAAATAAAATTATTAGTAATACTTTTAAAACTAAAAAAGGTTTGTGTGAAGAATATGCACAATCTTTTAAGAAAATATGTACTTTATTAAATATAGAAGCTGCAGTAATAAAAGGATATACTAGAAATTCTGCAGATGATATTGGTAAAGTAGTTTCTGAAACAAACCATGCATGGAACGCAGTAAAACTTAATAATAAATGGATCATTTTAGACGCTACTTGGGCTGCAGGATATTTAATGAATGGAAAATGGACACGTAAATTTAACTCTTATTTTTATGACATACCAAAAGACAAAATTTTTAAAACACATTTACCAGAAGATAGCATATGGATTTTAAGATTTGGCAGAATTACAAAAAGTGAGTTTTATAATCAACCAATTTACGGACAAGAATTTTTAGATTCTGCTATTGAATTGTTATCTCCAAAGAGCGGTTTTATCAGTATAAAAAAAGGTAAAAATATTGTTTTAAAATTTAAGAATTTATCAGAAAAAGCTTCTTTGTTGTATCACTTTAAAAATTACAAATATGCAAAGAGACCAATTTTAAAATCAGAAAATAATATCACAACTTTAACAATTTTAAATCCGATAAGAAACTCTGAATTATATTTATTTTTAAATAATAAAACTGCACTTCAATTTAAAGTTTTATAGTTTAGTTTCTCTTATAAAAACCTTTGTCTTTAAGTGAATGTGCTTCTTTTAAAACAGACAGCAGAATTTCTTCATTTATATCTTCAATTTTAAAATATCTAAGAGATTTAACCACTTTTCTATTCTCTGAAATTAAATGTTCTTTATATTTTGTTAAATGTGCAGAAACCCAAAAAGCGACATCAACATATCCTTTCTTTTTAGATGGATTTAAATAACAAAAAGGTTTTTCATTTAAATAATAAAAAGGAATTTTCCATTTAAATTGTAAATCAACTTCAGAAAAATTAGCCTCTATTAATATTTGCAAGTGCAGTAAAATAGACTTAAAAGGTTCTGGTTGATTTAATATATATTCTTCTGCTGGTTTCATAAATAAAGATAAACAATACGCCTCTTTTTGTATCTTTACGAAAGTTATAAAATTTACAAGAAAAACCATGCAATTGCAAGATAATTTTAAAAACAACTTTTCTTTAAAAGGATTCGCAAGTATATTAATAGGATTTTATTTTTTTTTACTCGCTTATGCTTATAAATATCTATTAGATGGTTTTTTAATAGATAATCATCCTTTAGGTGTTATAAGTCCACAAATACTAGAAATTCTTTGTATTGTTTTGGCTGTTATATTTATAGTATTTTCTTCTTTCGCTATTTTTTTTAGAGCAAAAAGAAAGGCTAAAAAAGAAGATTATTTATTATGGAATAAGCAAAGTAAAAGTGCTCTTAAAAAATATTTTTTAACAATAATTATAGGGTTTGGTATTTTATTGATTCTAAAAAACTACGGATATATTAACCTTTTAACTCCTATATTTCTATGTTGTTATGCTACTTTATTATTTCTATTAAAGAGTAAGGATAACAATAAATTGTATGTTTTAATTGGTTTGGCTATTCTATTAGCTTTGTATTGCTTTATGATACCAAGTTATTGGTATTCATCATTTACAATTATGGCTATTGCGCATGCAGCTTTTGGCTTGGTAGAAAAAAATTAATTTTCAACTTTAAAACCAGGTTTTACATATCCTTTAGGCACATTTTCTGGCGGAACGGTTAAAACACTCCCATCTCTAACAGCATTGTAATGCGGTGATAAAATTTCTATGCCTGCATTATGCAATTCATTTTTAATACTTTCGTGCAATAAAGAATAAATTAAAGCTCCTTTTTCTGGATTTTTTGTGTGGCAGTTGATTTCATAATTTATATAAAAATCATCTAAACTTTTTACCAAAACAAATGGTTCTGGAGATTCTAAAATCATTTTGGTATTTTTTGCTCCTTTTACCAAAGCTTTAATAACTTCTCCACTCGGCACATCATAACCAATAGTTACAGAAGTATGTAAAATAACACCAACTTCTTCTGCAGCATTTTTACTAAAATTGATTATATGATTTCCTAAAATAGTAGAATTTGGAACTGTAACATCTAAGTTTTTAATAGTTCTAACTCGAGTTACTAATAAACTTCTTTCGGTAACATCTCCAACTGTATTTCCTATTTCTACACGATCACCAACTTTAAAAGGTCTCATGTAAGTAATTACAACACCCGCAACAATATTAGATATTGCTGCTGTAGAACCTAAAGAAAATAATACACCAAAAAATATTGAAACTCCTTTAAAAGCATCTGATTGTGAACCTGGTATGTAAGGAAAACAAATAACTGCTGCAAAAGCTATAATTACAACTCTAATTAAATTAAAAGTTGGTTTTGCCCAATCTGCATGAAAACCATCTAACCTTACCGCTTCTCTTTCTAATTCGCCAGTTACATACTTTAAAAATTTAAGTAGATATTTAGTAATAAAAACAATTACTAGAATAAAAAATAAGCCCGGTATAAATTGTAAAAAACCACTTATTACAAACTGTACTGGTTTCATTACATAATCGAAAACTGTAGATGCCACCTCTTTTGTTTCTGGTATAAAACTAAAAACAAAAGGCAAATAAACCACTAAGAAAAAAATACTAATAGCTATTCTTAATGCTCTTACCGAAAACTTTAAAATATGTTTTTCTCTTCTTGGTGTTATAAATTTAAAGATGTTTAAAAGCTCTTTTTTCTTAAATAACACATTTCTATCTAAAGAATCTAATTTGGTTTGTAACCATCTAAAAAACTTCTTTAAAAGAAAGAAGAAAAGGAAAATTCCTAGAATTGCAAATCCAAAATAAATATACTTTAAAGTCATAATAACCAATTAATTTAATAATATTAATGTATTACTAAGAATATTCTTTCTGAATTTTCCTAACAATATCTTCTAAACCATTTAATTGAAGTTCATATACCAGTGCCATTTGTTTACCCAATTTACCTTGCGGAAACCCTTTGGTTTTATACCAAACTATATAATGTTCTGGTAAATCTATTAAAAACCTACCTTTAAATTTGCCAAATGGCATTCGCATTTTAGCTAAATCAATTAGAAATTGTCTGTCGTTTATCATTCTTTACCGTCTACGTAATCTTGTAAATATGAAAATCTTTCAGTCAGTTTTCCGTTTTCTGTCATTTTAGCACGTGCTAATACTCCATTTTCATCATTATTAAAAAATGCAGGAATTACGTTTTCTAAAAACATTTCTCCGAAACCTTCACTTGCATCTTTTGGTAATTCGCATGGTAAATTATCTACAGCCATCACAACAATAGCATTTTTATCTTGATAATCTACTTCTTTTTCTGTTGTTGAATCGTATCCGTAAATAGGTTCTGCAATAGTAGATGCTTTTATTGTTGAAGCCACCGGACCATCGACATCACAAGAAATATCTGCTACAAACTTTATATTAAAATCTTTAGATTTTGCATCTTCTCTAGTAAACAAGTATGGCGCACCGTTTCCGTAAAAGTGACCCGCAATAAAAAAATCTGAAACTTTTGCAAAACGCATAAAATTAGATTCATAATTTTCTGGATGATTGTAAAAATCAAAATTATCTAAAACTTTACCATCTTTTCGCTTATTATAATCTAAAACATCTGCTAAACAATAAACAGTTTCATCAAAAGTTTCATTTAAATATTGGTTTACAGAAACTTCTCTAATTTGCATTGCATCTAGCATTTCTTTTGCACCATAAGCAACTTTACCATTACCAGTTAATAAAATTTTTATTTTTGGTAATGCTATTTTTTTTAATTCTGATATTAATTCTTGTTGGCTATCTAATGTTTCTGCTTTAGGCAAATTAAATGTTTTGTTTTTTAAACCAATTGCTCTAAAACCATTATATGCGCCTACAATACCGGCATATCTACCAAAACCAATTAAACGAGCACCATTTTCTTTAATAATTGTTTCGTGGTCGTATAACTCTATATTTTTATCTAAAATAGCTAATAATAAATCTCTATTATATGGTTGTTTCTTAATTGTATGACTAAAAAAGAAATATTTTTTATTAGGAATTAAAGCATTAATTGGCACTTCTTTTACACCCAATAATACATCGCAAGTAGACATATCTTCTAGTACATCAAAACCAGAATCTTTATAATTCTGATTGCTAAAAACACGAATATCAGAACTTTCTACTACAATTTCTGCTTCGGGATATTCATTTTTAAACTGCTTTAATTTAGAAGGTGAAAAAACAACTCTTCTATCTGGTGGATTTTTTCGTTCTTTAATGATACCGAATTTCATATGTTTTAGTTTTGTTCGAAGATATTTTATTTAAATGAACCTACAAAAAGTTAGTTTACTCTTTCGACTTCACTCTCTAATTTTAAGACAGCACTACCGTCTTTTTGCTTAATATACAATGCTTTATTGCTAGCTTCTCCTTTTCTAACAATTTCTGTGTTATCTATAGTTTTTGATACTTTTTTAGAATACGTTTCTACAACTTTACCTTCTGCTGTACCTTTTCCCATTTCCAAGTAACGTTTGTTCCTTTTCTTATCATAAGATTTATTAATTTATTTACTATTATTAAAACTAATTTATGCTACAATTATAAGTTTTTGTATTTTTGCAAACTTGTAATATTAATTACTAAGACAAGTTACAAAGTTTCATCAGTATTAAAAAATGAAATTTTAAAATTAAATTGGCTTAATATTTGCAATCTTATTACAGTTCTTTGAAATTTTGGGGACGACTGGTTTTGACAGCAAGGTCAGTGAATTTGTAAGCATATCGAGTTATGAAATAACACTCGTAAAACCTAATTTCAACTTTTTAAACGGCGAAGATAACTACGCTTTAGCTGCATAATTCGAATCATAGTAGAATTAGCCTCGGCACACAAGGTGTGCAAGCTTTATGTCCACGAAAAGCCTTGGTTTATGGCGTTTCACTTTTGGGCATCGTAAAAATAAACATAGAAAACCTGTAACTTTGCCAGGTTTTTGAAACTAAAAAAGTTAAGTTTAAAGTGGATTGTTCTTAATCAGCTTTAAATCGAAAATTAAGAAAGAACTAAATATGTAGAAAGCTTTTTGGCTGCTTGTTTGGACCCGAGTTCGATTCTCGGCGTCTCCACAAAATTAAAAAAACCTCAATAAATTGATTTTCAATTATTTGAGGTTTTTTAATTAATGAAATTAACGTATTTGTGTCCATTCTCTTTTTAAGCAAACAGACACCATCCTTCAAAAGTTTTACTGACCAATATAAAAATTTACATTATTTAAAGTAATTTTTATCTAAAGAAATAATCCAAACCTTTTAGATAATCTTTTGCAACAAATAACTAAATCAAAAATTGATACTTCTTTAATCACGTTCAATTCAAACCATTCCATTTAAAATCGATCAAGTTCATTATATAAACGATTAAGACTAAACAAATTTAAAACTCACTAAAGAACAAACAAACTTATTCCATAAAAAAAGAGATCTTGAAAAGCTGATAGAAAAAGAAATCCAATTATGAAAGCAATTAAAAATAATTCTACTCTAGAATTATCAAAACTAAAGTAAAAATCAATCAATTTGGAATAATATCATTGATAAACACATTTCTGTTTTAGATTTCTTAAAATTTCAGAAATTATTTTTTAATTTATATTTATGTTATTTTTTCTATATGTTTTTAGTTAAAAACATATATTTAGTGAGATGAACATTTTTTTTACAATAAACTTAATATCACAAAGCATTTAAAATGGATTTACCCGTTGATAAAATAATATCCAATACTTGAATTAACATTATAATAGATATTGATCGTTCTTTAGAGACAAAAATAATGGCCTATAAATTAGGCTTAGAGACAGATGCTAATGAAAAATCATCTTTAAAATATATTGAAAAATAAAAATTAAGAAAATTGTTGAAAGAAAAAGTTGAGAAATAACATCATGATGATTTAAAAACATTAATCCAATCTAAGTTAAAAACCTACGTTTGGAGACTTGCTTTAATTCTAGAGATGATAGAGCAAACCCCAAAAAACACTTTTAATGATGCTATAATCTTAGTAGAATATTTTAGAGAAAATGCTTTACGTTTATACAACAAGTTGTCCTCAATAAATCCATTAGATAACTTTTCTGACAACAAACAAAAACTCTTTAAGGAATTAGGAATGGAATTAAAAAAAAGTGATCAAGCTGAATTATTTAAAAAGCATGGAATTAGTGGAGGTTCTTTAGCTGGGTTTTTAAATAAAAAGGATTTATTTAAAAGAGTTGATAGTATAGGTAATTACCAGGAAAAGTTTAAATAAAAAAGCTTTTTAAAACTAGCCGCATACTTAATTATTCAGATTGAATAGGTGGTTTTTTTATGCGCTTCACCAACCTTACCGCTATAAAAACCACTCTAAACCCTTATCAATATTGAGGTTTACCACCTTTACCAACAGGGGTATATAATAGTTAATAAGCATATCTGTATTTTTAAAAAATATCATTCATACAACTTACCTTATGTTAAATCTGGGGGAACTTTCAACTACTTATAGAGAGTAGACTAACTCCACCAGATTTGACATTTTTTATTAAAGCAGAAAAAACAGAAAGAATTACTTCTTTCTATTTTTTTTAATTCTTTAAGATACAAAAAACAAATAATAAGGTCAGCCTATTTTAATACAATACATTATGAATTTATAAGTACAATATTGCAAGAGAAATAAAGTAATAATACCTAAATTTTAAAGTGAAAATTATTTTTCAGTAGTAGTAGTAGTAGTAGTAGTAGTAGTAGTAGTAGTAGTAGTAGTAGTAGTAGAATAATTTATTTTAAGGTATTATCTAAGAAACAAACAACATAGTGTAAGATTTCTTTAAACCATGGATTTACCAACCAAAAAGAATGCGGACTTTTAGGCAACATAAAGGTTTGATTATAAATTTTGTGTCGATTTAAAATAGAAATCATATCATCTCTACCAGCGTGAAATCTGTCGTAAGAACTATTTACAAATAAGATAGGTGGTGTGTTTTTACCAACATATTCTAAGGGTGATGCTTCTTTCCAGTTTTTATAATTTTCTTCTTTTTCACCATCCAACCAAATACCAGCCATAGATGCTTTTCCTTTTTTAGATTCTGCTGCTTCTGGATGTATAAAAGAAACAATACCATCTATATTTACAATAGCTTGTATTTTATTTGATGTTTTTTTATCTGTTGTATACAAAACATTATCAGCAGTTACACCAACCAAAGTTGCTAATTGTGCTCCTGCAGAAGCTCCTAAAACAGCTATTTTATCTTTATTAATGTGATATTTATTTGCTTTTTGTTTTAGCCAGACTATTGCATCTTTAATGTCATTTACAGCAGCTGGATATTTGGCTTCTAAACCCAATCTGTAAGAAACAGTAATAGCAACATAGCCTTTTAAAGCTAAATGCTGTGCCATAATTTGTTGATTATCTCTGCTACCAGTTAACCAACCACCACCATGAATTAATAAAACTGCAGGAAAAGAAGTGTTCTTATTTTCTGAAGGATAATAAATATCTAGCATTAATTTTGTTTTATCAACCTTTTTGTAAACTACATTTTCTTCAGAAATAATATTATTGGAAAAAATTGGTTTTATTGGAGTTATAAATGGATATTTCTTTTTTAATTTTTTAAAAGTTGTTGTTACTGTATAGGGTTTAAAATTTGATTTTTCTTGACCAGATACCACAAAAGCACTGAAGAAAATAATAAAAAATACTTTTCTAAAAATTTTCATTTAGTATTTTGTTTTATTCAACTCTTGTAAACCATCAAAAACTAACCTAGCTACTTCTACAGCACCTTCTGGTTGAAAATGTGTATTATCTTTCTGTCCATCAGGATAAGCTTTATAAGTATTTGCTGGTAAATTCATAAAATAGTTAGTAGTTACAAATTCACGCCCTTTTTTGGTAAAAAAATCTCTAGACTTTTTATTTAAATCTATGAATAAAACATCCATTTCTTTTGCAATGTCTTTTGGAGCTGTGTCATATTCTCCATGAACGTTTCCTAATTTACCATCTTTCCAAGGATAGTTTCTTGCCACAGGTGTTAAAATAATTGGAGTAGCTCCTTTTGCTCTAGTTTGACTAACAAATAATCTTAAAAACTCTTTATAGCCTTCTATATTTACATAACGTTCTTGTTTCTTTACTGATGCATCATTATGACCAAATTGCATAATTACAACATCATTTTTTTCTAAATTTTCATAAACTGCTCTCCATCTTCCTTCTTGAAAAAAAGTTCTTGTACTTCTTCCTCCTCTTGCTCTGTCGTCTACCAAAACACTATCTGTTTTAATTAATGGTTGTATTTTTTTTATACTATCAGTAATCATAAAAGGTTGAAAAACTTGACCCCATCCTGTAATAGGATATCTAGTTTTTAGATAGTCTTTTCCTAATTCATAATTATTTGCATAATCTGCCATAGTAGAATCTCCAATTAAATATATGGTAGTAATTTTAGAAGCTGTTTCCTCTTTAATTTCTTGTTCTTTATTGTATTTACATGAAACAAAGCTTAAGCATGAAATTAAAGCCAAACAAAAGATTAAAACTTTATCATTATTTTTTTTCATTTTTTATATGATGTATATACAATCTATTATTTTAACTTAGATTTAAAGTTCTAAAAATCAAAAAAAAAAGATAAAATCTATTTTTTAGTCTCTTTATTGAAAAAGTATTTTAAAGATTATTTAGAAATTTTAAAAAAAGGAAAATCGGCATAACTTCCTCTTTTTGCTTCTTCTGTACTAATTGAAAATAAACCGATTTTAGCACCAATCCATTTTCCTTCTTTAGCTTTAAAGGGTTTTCCTATTTTTTTAAATTTTTTGCCATTTTCTGAATATAAGAATTGACACATTGCATCTGGAGCAGTTACTTTTACTTTAAAATATACAGTGTTAGATGCCAAGCGTTTTTGCTCATTTATAACTTCTTTTGCTCCTTCTATGGCGTTGATGGCTTCTTTTTGCTGAACATAAAATCCGTTTGCATCATGTGTAATTACTAAACTAGCATAATCCATTCCCATTACAATGATTCCTGCAGATTTACCTTCAGTAACCTCTTCAGGAACTAATTTTACTTGAGTTGTTGCTGTAAAATTTGGTGCTGGAAATTTTTGCAATAACAAATTAGGTGTATTCCAAAGGTTTGGAGCTACTTTTGGTACTTTAATAGAGAATAATCTTAAAAAATTATTACCTGGTAATTTTGCATGCCAAACCACATCTGGATTTGCTTGCCATTGCCATTGCAAACCAATATTAAAATCCTCAAAATTGTCTGTTTCTACAGGTGTTTCTATTGAGTAGGTTTTATCGATTTTAGGTTTTTTATGTGATGCAACAGGCTCTCCAATTCCATTACCATCAAAATCTTTACCCATTACAGGCCAATCATTTTTCCAAGTCATGGGTTGTAAATGTACAATTCTACCATACGCATCTACATCTTGAAAATGATAAAACCAAGATTCTCCATTTGGAGTTTCTACATAGGCACCTTGATGAGGCCCATTAATTTTTGTAGATCCTTGTTCTAACACAACTTTTTCTTCATAAGGGCCATAAATGTTTTTAGACCTTAATACCAATTGCCAACCTGTAGCAACGCCTCCTGCTGGAGCAAAAATATAATAATATCCATTTCTCTTATAGAATTTTGAACCTTCAACAGTGGAATGATTTTCGTGACCATCAAAAACATGAATTCCAGCATCTAAAACTTTGGTTCCTTCAGGATTCATTTTATTTACCGTTAATAAACTTTTTACACCTCTTCTACTACCTGCGTAAGCATGAACTAAGTATGCATCACCATTATCATCCCAAAGAGGAGAAGGATCTATAAGTCCTTTACCTGCCATTACTAAAACTGGTTTTTCCCAATCAGAAAATGGATCTTTGGTTTTTACCATATAAATTCCAAAATCTGGATCTCCCCAATAAATATATACTTCATTATTATGATAGCGAATACTTGGAGCCCAAACGCCATTACCATGTTGTGGAATGTTAAAAACATCTTTAGGAACTTGCTCTTTTAATGCATAGTTAACTAATTTCCAGCTTATCATGTCTTTAGAATGTAATATTGGTAAACCTGGAGCTGCATTAAAACTTGATGCTGTCATAAAATAATCATCACCAATTCTAACCACATCAGGGTCTGAATAATCTGCATAAATTATTGGATTTTTATAAGTTCCATCTCCATTATCTGCAACCCAAACCTCAGAAACATAGGGTTTTTGAGCAAAAACAAATATTGTAAAAAATAAAACTACTAAATTTATTAAACACCTCATTTCTATCTATTTAACTCTAAACTTGCTAAAATAAATGGACCTGTTCCTTTGGGATCATTAGAACGTATTAATTCGTTAATATAATATTCATATGATCCATCTCTGTAAGGTTTACCACCTAAACCTGCAACTCCACAACATTTGTTTAGGTTTACAATTCCATTATCTTCAACAGTAATTAAATTGTTAATTAAACCATCATACCCTTTATTTGCAAAGTTTAAATAAGATTTGGGTAAATACCCTTTATTTACTCCTTTTGCTAAGGTATACACAAACATTGCAGTACCTGTAGCCTCTAAATAATTGCCTTTTTTATTTGGTTGATCTAAAACTTGCCACCACAAACCAGACTCATCTTGAACTTTAACAACAGCTTCTGAATATTGATTTAAATATCTAATAATTTTTTCTCTTCTAGGATGATTTTCTGGTAAAAAATCTAACACATCTACCAATGCCATTCCATACCATCCCATTCCTCTAGACCAAAAATTCTCTGAGTTTCCCGTTTTTTTATTTGCCCAACGTTGTTCTTTACTTTCATCCCAACCATGGTATAGTAATCCTGTTTTTTGATCACGACTGTGTTTTTGAATTAAATCAAATTGATGTACTACATCATTATAGATTTTTTGTTGTTTAGCTTTATCATTTATGTATTCTTTTGCATAACGTGTATGAAAAGGTTCTGCCATATATAAACCATCTAACCACATTTGATTTGTGTAAATTTTCTTATGCCAATAACCTCCATCTGACGTTTTTGGTTGCGATTCTAATTGACCGTTTAAAGTTTCCATCGCAATTAAAAAACGCTCTTCTTTAGTTTTTGGATATAGGTATAATAAAACATCCCCAGATTTTATCATATCTAAATTTTGATTTGATAATTTATAAGTATCTATAGTTCCTGAACTATCAATCATTTGGTCTGCATACGCATAGACATAATCGTAGTATTTTTTGTTTTTTGTTTGCTCATAAACCTTGGCACAAGCACTTAAAACCAAACCTGGAGTATAGCTCCATTTTGGTTTTTTCCTAAAATCTAACAAGGTAGGATCTGGAAAACGCTCTATTTCTGAAAGCACCATTCTCTCTGACCATTTTAAATTTTCAGGAACAACTTTTTCTGTTACTGTTTTATTGATTTTTTCTTTTGTGTTTTTTTTGCAAGAGCTAACTATACAAATAAAAGTTAAAGAAAAAAGTATGCTGTAAAATCTGATTGTTTTCATCAAAAATATTTTTAATTAATATTGTTTGTGGCTTCTAAAGAAGCTAATTTTTTATTGATGTCTTTTAAGAATTCTTCTTCAGTTTTTATACCATTTAATTCTTGTTCCCAAGCAGCTAAGAAGTAATATGTAATTGTTTTAGTTGTTGGTTTAAAAGTTACCAAATGATCGTGTTGACCTAAAGTTTGAGAATCTACATCATCTAAATTATAAAATAATGCCATTCCTAAATTGTCTGGTGGATTTGCCAAAGTTTGTTTGCCATAGGTAGCAATATATGCCCATTTTGCACCTTCTTTTTTAATTACTGGAATGTTTTTCGCAATTACAATTCCTGTTGATAATCCAGAGATTTCTTTTGAAGGAGTTAAGCTTGCTTTTGTAAAACGATCTTCCGAAAAAATAGCTAATTTTGCTTTTAAATCGATACTATCATTACCAGATTTCCAATTTTTATAATGGATATTTATAGCTGAACTTTTTTCTGTATTTTCTATAGTTGCTATTGTTTTTTCTACTTTTTGAAAATGGACTATGGTATCTAAAACTAATCTTCCAAAACCACCAATTCCCATAGATTTTCCTGCTTTTAAAATATCTTGGCCCCAAGCTGAAGGTTCGTGATATGAATCAAAACCATCTTGACCAACATAAGGCAAAACCAAAGAGTCTACTTTTTTACCAAAAACATCAATTGCATTTCTCCAATCTAAATACAAACGATATCCCACTTTGTTATTTTCCCAACCTGGACCTTCGTAACGAAGGTACCAGGTATGGTCTGTATGCTGTTGGGGAACATTTACTTTATTTACATTTTTAAAAAATTTACCATTTTTATATTCTTTATGATTTCTTGGGCCATCTACCCATTCTCCTCCTTGTGCCATTGAAATTTCAGCATAAGTTTTTGTTGAAGAATTTGAGCTAGTTTTTGGTGTTTCGCTATTTTTTTTACATGCGTAAAAAGCGAAAAATAAGATTGAAAGAATGGCTAATTTTTTCATAATTAATTTTTTAATATTTTTTTCCGTTTATTGATGAATTTTTGAAGACAAGAGGTTCTGAATTCTCTACTGATATTGGCGTTTTTGCATTTTTGATGTGTACATTGGTTAACGACACATTTTCTACAGGGCTTTGTTTTCTACCCTTAATTAAAATACCATACTTACCACTATTTTCTACAGTAATATCTTCTAAATAAATATTCTTAATAGTTGGTATAAATTTTCCTTCTTGGTTTGCATAGGTTCCATAGTATGTGTTAATTCTTAAAAGCGCCTCTTTTACTTGCCCAACTTTAATGTTTTTTACAAAAACATTTTCTACAAAGCCTCCTCTTAAAGTATTCGTTTTTATTCTAATTGCTCTATCTAAATTGGGGCTATCCATATTACAATTTCTAACGTATACGTTTCTTACACCTGCAGAAATTTCACTACCTAAAACCACTCCTCCATGACCATCTTTCATTTCACAATTTTCTACTACAATATTTTCACTAGGAATATTAACCACTCTTCCATCATTATTTCTACCAGACTTTATGGCAATACAATCATCACCTGTATTAAAAGTGCAATTTGTAATATGAACATTTTTGCTGTATTCTGGGTCACAACCATCATTATTTGGCCCATGGCTATTTACTGTTACTCCATCAACTCTAACATAATTTGATTTTATAGGATGTATTACCCAAAAAGGAGCGTTTGTAATTGTTACCCCTTGAATTAATACATTTTCGCACTCAAAAGGTTCAATAAATGTTGGACGAAGTTGATAGCCTTCTCCAAAAATTCGCTCAGAAACGGGTGTATTATTATTAGACATTTCCCATAATCTTGGTAAGTTTATGCTGTCTTTCTGATTAGGAGTTCCTTTAATATATCCATAGGTATCTTTACCTGCCCATGGCCACCAGTTTTTATTACTCGCTTGGCCGTTAAAAACACCTTTACCAGTAATGGCTATATTTTTTTGTTTGTAAGCATAAATTAATGGAGAATAATTCATTAATTCTTGACCTTCGTAAGAAGTATGTACAACAGGCAAATATTCTTTATAATTTTTAGAAAAAAGGACATTCGCGCCCTCTTCTAAGTGTAAATTCACATTACTTTTTAAAACAATTGGCCCTGTTAAAAAGTCTCCTGGAGGAATAATTACTTTTCCTCCACCAGCAGCATTACAAGAATCTATTGCTGCATTAATAATGGATGTATTTAGAGTTTTAGCATCTGCTACAGCACCTAAATCTTTTATATTTAAAGTAAGATTATTAAACTGTTTTATGTTGATGCTTTCGATTATTTTATCAGCTTCGTCAAAAAAATTTGCCTTTTTTGCAGTTTGTTCTTTACAAGAAATTAAAGTCGTCAAAAATATTGAAAGCGCTAAAATTGTTTTGTTAATGTTCATAATTTTGTTTTGTTATAATTAAATACATTCTTTAACAAGAGAGAAACTATACATTTCTATGTTTGTATACGTTTTACTTAAGGTTTTTAAATTAGCATCGATTTTGAGATGATCTAATTTGTTTTTTTGCTCCCATTTATCTGGAATTCCATCTTTATCTGTGTCTTTGCCTACTTTATTTTCTATTATTAGTGGCCATCCACCAACTTCCTTTTGAGAATCAATAATGCCGTTTTTAACCATGGCGTTTTCTTTTTTCACATATTTGATGATTCTCTGATCAACAGGATCTCTAAAGAAACTAGCACCAGCATCTTTTAAAACTCTTTTGTAAGCTTTTTGCGTTTTGTCGGTCTTTGTGTTTCCAGAAATATTGATTTCATTATCTAACTTGGTTGCAAGAGGATTATCACATTGTACACCACCTTTCCAATTATTCTTAGAAATTTCTTTATACCCGTAAACATAGTTGCCATCTACATAAAATTTACCATAAGGTTTAGAAGGACTTACAATTCTATCTAATTTTGAAGAAGTAGTTGCAGGACCATGCTTAAAATAATTATTTACCAAATTATAAGTTCCTTTTTCACCTCCGTAAATGCTATTGGATCCCCAATTATAGATTACATTATTTCTAAAATCTACAAACTCATTTTCTGAATTTTGAGTTGTTTTAGAACCGCTAAATCTTGGATTTCTACTATTATTATTGGCTATTAAATTATGATGAAATGAAACGTTTACGCCTCCCCAAATACCTCCATAACCATGAGCTCCTTTTTTATGAACTGATTTATTTAAAGCTTCTGAAATAATGCTCCATTGCAAAGTAAAATTTTTATTATTGTAAAAAGAAGCATTTTCATCTGTACCCCAACTAATTGAACAATGATCTATAATAACATTTTTTGCATTATTAACACCTAAGGCATCTCCTTGAACACTGTTTTCATCTCCCATTCTAAATCGTAAATACCTTACAATAACATTATTTGCTTTTATTGTAAATGGATAACCTCTTAGAGTGATGCCTTCTCCAGGAGCTGTTTGCCCTAAAATGGTAAGATTCCCTTTGTTTTTGTTTACGTCTAATTTTGATTTTAATTCAATAGTACCAGAAACTGCAAAAACAATGGTTCTTGCTCCTTTTTTTACAATTCCTTTTCTTAAACTACCTTCTCCATCATCATTTAAATTGGTAACTACATAAGTTAAACCTCCACGACCACCAGTAGCATATTTTCCAAAACCTTCTGCATTAGGAAATGCAAGTTCTTGGCTATAATTTGTTTGAACAACTATTAAAATAAATAAAATTAAAATTCCTTTTTTGGGCATTATATTTTTTCTTTTTTACATTTAAAATTCATCATTTTAAACCTAATTTTTAATTATCACCTTTTTTGCGATTCCTTTTTTGGTATATACTCTAACTATATAAGCTGATTTTTTAAATCACTTAAATCGATATTATTGAGATTGGTATTACTTTTAATTACCCTACCAAATGTATTATAAACTTGAATTTTTTCTGTTTTTTCATTAAAATTTATAAATAATCGGTTTTTAACAGGATTTGGATACAACTGTATTTTATAATTCCTGATGCTGGTAAACCAGTAACATTTGCATCGATTGCTTTTCCTACCCAAGTAAATACAATATTTTGCAAGCTATTACCCTCTATTATATCTTTATCTGTATTGTCTTTAGTTATCACTAATATTTGATCATTGGGTGGTAGACTAATACCTTGAATACATGCTAAATTTGTGGTGTAATTTAGTAGTGCAGTTTTTAAGGGTTGATTTACAGTAGATGATGTATCATCTGCAGGTTGATTAAAATCACCTCCATTTAATCTACCCGAAAATTGCATCACTTTTGTTTTAGCATCCTCAGCTGAATCTACATTATAGGTATACCAAAGAACTTCATTAGTATCAAAATTATTATAAATATTACTACCCGCTTTTGAAGTTATTGTATTTGATATGGTTTCGTTTCTAGTTTCTGTAACAATAGCATCAAAATTAGTAGTAGTAGTAGTAGTAGTAGAATTGGTTGGACCAACGGCTCCATAAGGATCAAATCTACTTTCTCCAATAATTGTGTTTTCAAAAGCTTTTACTGTACCTCCATCTTCTCCTGAAAATATTCCATTTCCATAGGCAATATCTCTTCCTTGCAAAGAAGTTAATATTGGGTATTTACAATTTTCAAAATAATTATTTTCTACAAATACCGATGAGCCTTTGGTAAAACCTACATCATATTTCGAATTACAATCATAATAATTATTGTAAACATGTGCTGTATAATAACGTGCTCTAGGATGGCGTGAATCTGAATGATTGTAACAATTATGATGATATGTAATCAATAAATCAGGATCCTCCTGTGTTTCACTTAACCCAAAAAAAATTGTTTTACCTGTATCCCAAAAATGATTGTAAGAGAATGTTACATATTTAGATCTTTTACAATCTAATGCCCCATCACCTTTTACTTGATCTGCATCGCTACCTGCATCACCATAAAAGAAATTTACATTATGACCCCATATATGATCGTTTTCTTGCTGTAAACCAATGTTATCTCCTTCTCCACTATTCACATTGATAATACCAATATTTCTAATCTCTATGTTCGAAGCATTTTTTAAACGAATACCCAAAACATCTATCACTGCATCTTCGCCTACACCCTCTAGATTTACAGAGCTATTTGAATTTTGTTTATTTTCGATAACAATATCTCCATTTAACAATTCTAAAGGATCTGTTATTTGACCAATTAATCTAACAATTAAAGGTCTATTGTCTTTTCCTTTTTTAAAACCATTTAGAATAGCTTGTAAATCAATATATGGATTAGAATTGGCGCCTGTTACATTTAATTGAGTTGTATTTTTAGTTTCTTATGTAATGTATAAAATTACGGCACCAGATTTAGGTGTACCATCTAAGTTATACCCCCCAACTATCCGATTGTTAAAAAATGCAAAACCGCCTCTATCATTAGCAATAACATCAATTGAATTTGTTGTTTTGATTTGTTCAGAATTTTGAATAATAGGAGCTACTAAAGTTGTATAATTACCTGGTTTTAAACCGAGAATATCTGCCCTGTAAGATCCATGTTTATAACATCTTATTAATTGGTTATCAATTTTACGATTTACGGTTCCTTGACCACTGTAATACACATTATAACTTGTTGTTTCATCAACAGGTTGCCATTCTATATAAGCAGATTCTAACCAACCTCCATATTTTCTAAAACTAACTTCTTGAGAAAAAATAGTTAATGAATAAAAAAGTACAAACCAACAAGAAAATGCTATTTTCATAACATTTTAAGTATTAAAACTATTAATGTATTTGATTGTAGATACATGAATTTTATTTAGATAATTACTTTATTATAAACTCATTAAAGGCAATATCATCCTTAAACATTAAACAACTTAAAAAACCAAACAAGCCAAATAACTATTGCTATTTGGCATGTTATAAATCAATTAAAACTACTATTGTCTCCAACGTGGGTCTCCAACAGCATTATCTAATAAAGTTTGGTTTGTTATTGTAAAATCTCCATTGGCTGCATCTACATAACCAGGGTCTAAAACAGTATTTGTGCCTGATTGATCTGATATTTTTTGACTACTATTAAAAAAGCCATCTGCATTCCAATAATTATTGTTTAAAAATGTTGGATTTGGATCTGTTCTACTTTGATCTGAATATCCTTCTGAATCTGTATCTGTAATTAAAGTATTTTTTACGGTAATTTTATTGTCCTGAAATCTAACGTACATCAACCTTTTACTCGAAGAATTTGAACAAGCATAAATGGTAGAGCTATCTAATATAATATTACATGTTAAACCACTTCGAGTTGACGTACCTGAATCATCAATTCTAAAGAAATCACGACCTGGAGCACAATTATTAAATGTACTTGTATTAACATTTACATTAAAAACATCAGAAGACCTAAAGTCGATAAAATCACCTCCATTAGTCAATACATTTGTTACTATAGAATTTTCTACAGTTATAGACTGAATAATTGCATCTGTTACATTACCTGCTATAAAAGAACGATCATAATCGTGTACATTACAACCACTTACTAAAAGAGAATTATAATTTCCAACACCACTATACCTTATCATATCTGTTAATTCTAATGGTAAATCTCCAGTTAAATCTAAATCGATTAAATTAACATCAGTTGCTCCACTTTCTAGAGCGAAACTAACTTTTAATTGGGGTTTAAAATCTGGTCTTAAACCTCTTAGAGTTATTGATTTATCTAAAGTTATTCTACCTACCTGATCTGTATAATCTCCTTGCTCAAAAAGTATTATATCTCCTGGAGCAGCATCTGCAATTATTTTAAAAATATCATCAGTTGGAAGCGCTAATGTGTTATTTCCTACATCTATACCAGTGGTAAAAGAAGCGGTTCCTCTAACTTTATCATTATTGTAAAGTGTTGCAGTATACTCTGTTTCTGAAGTTAAATCTGTTATTGTAGCAATACCAGCTGTTTTATCTTGTGTGGTTATATCATATATTATACTACCAGGTTCTAATATAAAATGAGTTACATTTAAACCAGCTTCCCATCTTAAAGTTGCAGATAATGCTTGAATATCTCCAGCTTCTGAAGGTAAAATAATTTGTTCTGTTAAGGTTCTTGCTTCACCCAATGCCCAAGTAGAATCTTCTAAACCTCTAGAACTTACAGCTTTTACTCTTATTGAATAAACAGTTTCTCCTTCTAACCTTATTTGCACTGGTAAATCTTCTGCAGATACTTCTTGTGATAAAAATATTGTAGAAAAAGTTGGATCATCTGCACTAAATTCTACCACAAAATTTGTAACCTGATCTCTTAAAGCCCAATTTAACTCTACATTTGTTTGATTTCTAACTCTTGCTGTTAAGTCTACTGGCGCAAATTCTCTTTTAATAGAAAGCTCTTCTATAACATCTTCATCATAACTAGTTATACAACTAGAAAAACTGATGCATAATACAGCTAAAAATAGTACTTTTATTATATTGTTTAGTTTCATAATAAATTGTTATTAAGTTTATTAGTATCCGTAATCGTTATATAATTTACCATTACTATTATCTATAAATACTTGCCAAATTGGCCAAAATTGTCTTGTATCTGGATCTACACCTTCCTTAAACAAAGCGTTTATTCTGTCGTCTTGTAAATTTGTCCAATCTTTAGCAGAATACTCTACACCAGGATTTTCTGTTTCTCCTCTATTTAATCCATAGATGTTTAATGTTTCTTCATCTTCTTCATATTTGTAATATAAGGTTACTGGTACGTCAGTGTATTCTCCTGTACGATTTTTTAAATTAGCCATTTTCTCTTTTGCTTTTCTTAAATTTTCACCTAACAAATTCCAACGTATAAGTGCTTGCTTACGTTCCATTTCTCCTGTAAATTCGTACCCATGTTCATTTACAATAGCTTGAAACATTTCTTCTTTACTGCTAATATTATTTACATAGTTCTCTACTTTTGTTGGATGATCACTAGAATCAAAAGCTCTTCTTCTAATTTGTTTTAAATATGGTGCAGCTGCAGCAACCCCTTCTAATTCATTTGCAGTTTCGGCTGCCATTAAAAGAATTTCTGCATAACGCATATAAATTTTATTAACACCATCATCGTTAGAAGAAGTAACATACCTATTCATCCACTCGTAACGATATTTACCAAAATACCACGTATTTAAGTCTACCAATTCTTGTTGTGAAACACCATCTACAGCAGTACCCCATTGATAAGGTATACAGGTAATATCTCTTCTTATATCTTTTTCATCATAATCGTAAAAAACTGTTGGTAATGGACCTGCAGTACCTCCTCTTGCTTGTCCTGTGTATTGGTCTACACTTCTGTGACGAATTGCAAATGAGAAGTTTACACGACCACGACCATCTGCAAACGGAATTTCCCAAAGAGATTCTCCTCCTGCAGAAATATTTTCTTCATTTAATTTTCTCCATAGTGTTTCAAAAGATGTTTCTAACGAAGCTGTACCACTATTAATTACGTCTATACACTCGTCTAAAGCTAATCTGTACATTTTATCTACAGATAAATCTGGATCATTACTTCTACGAACTCCATCAACTGGGTATTGTTGAAAACCACTTGCAGCTAATGCTACACGTGCTCTTAATCCTTTAACAAAAGCTTTATTTACTTTTTCTACTGTAGTTGTTGCTGATGATTCATTTGGCCATGCAACTAACTCAGCTGCTTCTCCTAAGTCTGCAATTATTTGTTTATAAATAACATCTCTGCTAGATTTTTCGATATATACAGTTTCTGAAGTAATAGGTTCAAAACGCGCAAGTACATCTCCCCAAGTTTTTAGTAAATCGCTATAATACAAGGCTCTTAATGTTAAAGCTTCTCCTAACAATTGACCTAATTCATTACCAGGCTCTGGATTACCATATTCTCGGATACCTACTATACAAATATTTGCTCTTTCAATACCTCTATAAATCATTGCCCAAGAGCTATTATCTCTATTCATTGAAGTGTTATTTGGCTTAGCATCATAGATTGCTAGTTCTCCAGTAGCATTACCCACAGAAGCAGAATTGTAATGCCATTCTACGTCTGTATTAAAACCATAGTTAGGAATGTGTCTACCTCTATAAGAATTTGTTTGTCCCATTGGCTCTAAAATACCATCTACAGCACCTCTTGCTAAACCTGCATTAGAAAAAATCAAAGACTCTTCTAATGAAGATTTTACTGGAGCATCTAAAAAATCACTTTCAAATTCTCTACAAGAATTGAAAAGAGTAAGTGTAAGTACTCCTAAAATTAATATTGATTTTATTTTTTTCATATTCTAAAAAATATATTGTTAAAAATTTAAGTTTAATCCAAAAACAAACTGTCTACTTCTAGGATATGCAGAGTAATCTACACCTGGTGTTAATGGAGTTTTTCTTCTTGTTGATACCTCTGGATCTGGGCCTGAATAATTGGTTAACACAAACACATTATTTGCAGTTACGTAAAACCTTAAGTTGGATACCAATAATTTTTCAACTACGGTTTCAGGAAGAGTATATCCTAATGTTAAAGTATTTAATCTTAAAAAAGAAGCGTCTTCTACAGCCCAATCACTAAAAACATATCTAGACATATATGGAGACCACATGGTTGTATTTTTATTTAAAGCCTCTAATTGATTTGGATCTGTTACTAATTGACCAGTTGATGAATCTAGATTTGTCCATCTATTACCATCAGCCATTATAGTGCTTAGATTTCTGTACTGTCCATTTTCGTTTGATGTGGTAAATTCAATTTTATTTGCGTTGTAAACATCTTGACCTACGCTAAAATTAAACGCTGCAGATAAATCAAATCCATATGCACGTCCAGAAAGTACAAAACCACCGATAAAATCTGGATTAGAATTACCGATAATTTCTTGATCGTTTGCATCAACTACACCGTCAGGTACACCTTCTGGGCCACTAATATCTTTTAACTTCATTGAACCTGGCCTTACATTACCAATAACTAAATTATCGGCCACACCAGACTTTAACGTGTATTCTTGATTGTCAGGATTATAATTAAAATCTGAAACTTCGTACCTTCCTGTATTTCTATACCCATACATTACACCTAAAGGTTGACCAACTGTTACTAAATAGTCGTCTCCAATTTGAGATGATGCCCAATTAGTATTTTCTCCAAAATTTTCTAAAGCGCCCATGGAAAGAATTTTATTTCTATTGATACTTGTATTTACAGAAAGATTTAAAGCATAATCTGATTTTTCTAAAATTGTGAAATTTAAAGAAGCTTCAACTCCTGAGTTTTGCACCTCACCAACATTTCTATATTGGCTGGCATAACCTGTATCATTTGGTATATTAAACCTAAACAACAAGTCTTCTGTAACATTTTTATACGCCTCTAAACTACCAGTAACTTTGCTATCGAATAAACCAAAATCTAAACCTATATTTTGAGTAACGGTGGTTTCCCATTTTAAATCTGGATTAATAAGTACCGTTGATGGTGCCCAATAATTTGTAACATCGTTTATGTAAGTAGTTGTGCTTGATTGAAAATTTCTAGCTGTTTGACCTGTTGGTATATTATTATTTCCTGATTCACCATAACTAATTCTAAGTTTTAACATATCTATCCAACTTGAATCTTCTAAAAATTCTTCTTCAGTTATTTTCCAAGCTAAAGCAGCTGAAGGAAAATAACCCCAAGCATTATCTCCTAAAAATTTACTAGAACCATCTGCTCTGTAAGTAGCTGTTAATAAATATCTGTTTTTAAAACTATAGTTTACTCTACCAAAGAAAGAAAGTAATTTATCATCTGGACTGTAAAAATTATCTACAGTTTGAGGGGTTCCTTGTGAAAAAAGATTTTTTGAAGTATTAAAATCAAAAAACTTAGGAAAACCATGAATTTCTTGAGTTAGAGTATTAGATTTTGTAATAAGCATTTCTTCACCTAAAAGTAACTTAAGTTCATGATCATCACTATGTAATAATTCTTTAAAATCGTAATTTAAAGTATTGGCATTTCTAAAACGAGTTTGTTTTCTGTCTGTTGTAACAAAAGCTGGCAAACCTTGGTTGTTTGCTGATGGTCTGTTATTAGCATAATAAGTTGATCTACCATAAAAACGGTTATCTCCGTCTTCTCTGTTATCTAAACCAATATCCATTCTATATTTTAGATTCTCTAAAACCTCCCAAGAAAAACTACCTACCATATTAAAGTTTTTTCTTGTTTTTTGACGTTGATTATCATCTACAGCAAGAAAAGGATCTACCAAATAACTCTGTAAAGCTTCATCTGTTTCATCTGTTGTTAAACCAGGTAATGGAATTGGTGAATAACCAACACTGTGTTTTAGACGCGAATCTGCTGATGAAACTTCGTTTTGTTCATTTGCTCCACCACCATTAACTTCAGTATTAGAATAACGGAATGTAAAAGATAAGTCTACTTTTTCACTTGCTTTACTTTTTAAAGAAACAGAAAGGTTATCTCTTCTAAATTTAGAACCTAACATTATGGCTTTTTGATCGTATAAAGCATAGTTTAAATTAAAATTAAATTTTTCTGAACCACCTCTTACAGATAAATCTCGGCTTTCAACTGTACCTAGATTTCCATAGATTTGTTTTTGCCAATTTGTTCCTTTCTGACCTAAATATTGATCATAATCTTGCCACAAACCAAAATATCTTTCATAAGATTCTTCTGGTCTATCACTACCATCATTTCTAAGCAGTGCATACTCATATTGCCATTTTACAAAATCTTGCACCTCTAATACATCTATAGTTTTTGCAATACTACTAAAACCATAAAAGGTATTAAAATTTGCTGTGACTTTTCCGTTTTTACCACTCTTCGTAGTTACAATTATTACACCATTTGCACCTCTAGAACCATAAATTGCAGTTGAAGAAGCGTCTTTTAATATAGATATGTTTTCTATATCAGAAGATGCAATATCACTAAGACTATTTACAGGAAAACCATCTACAATAACTAAAGGAGAACTGTTTTGTGTTATTGAACCACCCCCACGAATTTTAATATTCATTTCAGAATCTGGAGACCCTTCTGAAGAAACAATTTGAACACCTGGTAAACGACCAGTTAAGGCCTCTCCAACATTAGAAATCGGTTGTTTTGCTATATCTGAACCAGAAATGGCAACAACTGAACCTGTTAAATCTGACTTCCTTGATGTTCCATAACCAACAACAACAATTTCGTCTAAAGATTCAGTACTTGGTGAGAGTTCAACTTTAATATTTGTTTTACCTTCTATTTTTACTTCTTTTGTTGCATACCCTAAATAAGAGATAACCAACACTGCATTTGATGAAACGTTAGCAAGTTTAAAATTACCATCAAAATCTGTAGACATTCCTCTTGTTGTGCCTTTTATCATTACAGATACTCCTGGCAAAGGAACACCTGTATCTAGTTCTGTAACTACTCCATTTACAATAATATTATCTTGTGCTTGAATGTTTGTATAAGCAAAGAATAAAAATGTAAAAAGTAAAGCTTTAAAGCTTTTAGAAAAACTAAGTGAAGAAACTTTTCTGTCTTTTATTTTGGATCTTAGTTTCCAAAATACTGTTTTATTGTTTGTCATAAAATTAATTTAAGTATTAATTCATTTTTTTAGTTAATTGTAATCGATTACACAAATATAATTATTTTTTAGATTTAAACTAGACATTTTTACTATAACAATAGTTTTTTTATGCTTTTTTTGCTAAAAAATTAATTTCTAAACTTAAAATTTGGTTATTTTTCAAAAGGACCAATATCTGGTGCAGATCCGTTAAAGGATAATCCAACATTTATACCAGCATTTACAAGATCGCTGCCATCTACCAATTTCATAAAATCTAATTCTGGTAAACTACCATCTAACTGTCTAGCACTGGTTAATAAATCTATGTCTAAACTAACATAATCACTCGTATTTGTTAGGATTCCATTTTGCCAACCATTATTGCTAATATCTATATTTGTTGCATTGTAACTATCATTATTATCACCAGAAAAACTTACGGTATTTTTTATAGTTAATGCATTCGCAATATTAGAGCTTCCGAAATTGATGTTTCTACTATTATTATAGGCTCCAGAATTATAAATTTCTACATTACCTCTATTGCTATTATGGTCAAATCCGTCAACAACATTGCCCACAGCCAAACAGTTTTTAAAAATAGCATTATGTTTTAATGTTTTGTCATCACTACCACCTGTTTTAAAACCATTTCCGTCTCCAACACCTTTGCTACCATCTTTTAAATATCCATTTTTAATTGCCCAACAGTTTTCATAAGTTGTGGTTATATTATCAGTACCTTTTAAATAACCATCCCAACCATCATCTAAATTTTGCCATGCTCTACAACCTATAAATTTATTTCCATCTCCTGCATCTAACTTACTTGCAAAACCATCTGCATTTTCTAAAGTAGAATCGGCATTAAAAAAAGAATCGCAATTAAGAATTGTATTATTACTACCACCACTGCTAATCTGCAATCCAGTATCTGAATTCTCGCTAAATTCGCAATATTCTACTAAATTATTATTACCATTAATCCACACTCCATTGTCTCCGGCTTTTGTAATTTTAATTCCTTTTATATGCCAATAATTACCAGATAATTCAATACCTCTATTGGATGAATTTTCTGACATTAAAGAGAAATCAAAAATTGGTCTTTGAGAATTATTTGGGTGCGTGATAATGGATATTTGGTTTGTTGATGTTCCACTTTGTGTGATTTTAATAGTAGTACTAAAAGTAAAAACACCTTCTTTTACATAAATAACATCACCAGAAATAGCATTTTGAATGGCATTTAATAGCTCTGTACTAGTGCTTACACCTTGAATATTTGAAAAACCTGATATGCTAATTTCTAATTCTGCTGATACCGCATTTGGATCTTTAGAAGTTGCAATAACTTTTACAACTCCATTATTTATGGGTGTTAATAAACCTTCTGAATTAATAGTCGCTATAGTATTATCGGATACTGACCAACTTACATCTTGATTTGTTGCATTTGCAGGAAACACCTCTACAGTAAAGTTTTGCGGTTGCCCGTTTATAATATCAGAACCATAGATTGTTAAACTTGATACTAAAACGTCTGGTACAACAACTCCAGATACTAAAATATCTTTAGATGAACTAACTTCTGGATTATCTTTAGAAGTTGCAAAAACAGTTAGAGATCCGTTTGTTATTGCTTTTACTAACCCACTTGAAGAAATGGTAGCAATTGTTTCATTAGAAACACTCCAAATTATAGATTTATTTAAAGCAGTTATAGGAAATATTTCGGCTCGCATTTGAGAAGAAGTTCCATCATTAATATGATCGCCATCAATAATAATACTACTTACAGCAGTTTCTGTAAAATCATCATCATTGCTATTACAAGAAAAAAGCACTACAAACAGAATATAAAACGAATATTTAAATATATTTTTCATGATTTATTTATTTAAAAGGAATTATAATAAATGTAATCGATTACACAATGATATTAATAAACTTTGAATTATCAAAATTTATTAATTAAAAATATATTTAATTCAAAAAAAAATCATTAATTAGCAAGATGGTAAAGAAAACGACAATCTACGATATTGCCGAAAATTTAGGTTTAACAGCTGCTACAGTATCTAGGGCTCTCAACAACAATCCAAAAATTAGTGAAAAAACTAGAAAACTAGTTCAAAAAACTGCTTTACTTATGAATTATGAGCAGAATACTTTAGCAAAAGCCTTAAAAAGCGGAAAGAGTTATAATGTTGGAGTAATTGTACCTCGTATTGACAGTAACTTTTTTGCATCTGTAATTAGAGGAATAGAAGAAGAATTATACCCAAAAGGTTACCATGTAATTATTTGCCAAACCCATGACCAAGAAGAACAAGAAATTGGGAATATTAATTCTTTATTAAGTGCCCAAGTAGATGGAATTTTAATGTCTATTACCAATGCCCAAACTAAGAGTAATATATTTGAAAGCATTTCTAAAAAAAATGTACCACTAATATTTTTTGATAGAAAAAAAGATATTGCAAATGTTAGTTCTATAACTATAGATGACTTTGATGGAGCATACCAAGCTACAAAACATCTTATAAAACAAGGATATAAGAGAATTGCTCATCTATCTAATGATAGAAGGCTTGAAATTTTTAAAAATAGATTTTTAGGTTATAAGCAGGCTATATTGGATAGTGGTTTAGAGTATGATGAAAGTTTAATTATTGAAACTCATAGTAAAGTTTTAGCAGGAAGAGCATCAACAAAACGATTGTTAAGTTTAGAAAATCCTCCTGATGCTATTTTTTCTACTAGTGATTTTTCAGCTCTTGGTGCTATTCAAGAAATTAAATCTCAAGGATTAAGAATACCAGAAGATATAAGCGTTGTAGGTTTTAGTAATGAACCTTTTACGCGTTTCATGGAATTATCTATCACTTCTGTAGATCAGTCCCCAATAGAGATGGGAAGAAAAGCTGCTTTAGTATTTTTAGAAGAAGTAGATAAAAGTTTAAAGACAAAGAAAGCTCAACAAATTGTGCTACAACCAGAATTAATTATTAGAAAATCTTCTTTAAAAACTAATTTATAATTGATAAAAATTTATTGAAAAACTTATAAAGAAACGCCTCTTTTCCAAGGAATAAAATCATCTTGATTTAACAAACTTGCTTTTGATGAAATATTACCACTAGCTACATTAACAATGTATTCTAACATTGTTTCAGCCATTTCTTCGATTGTTTTTTCGCCTCTTATAACTTCCCCTGTATCAATATCAATAATATCACTCATTCTTTTTGCTAAGTCTGAGTTTGAAGACACTTTAATTACAGGCGTAATCGGATTTCCTGTAGGAGTTCCTAAGCCAGTTGTAAATAAAACAATATTTGCTCCAGAGCCAACCATTGCTGTAGTACTCTCAACATCATTTCCAGGAGTACAAAGTAAATTTAGACCTGGTTTTGTAATATATTCTCCATAGTCTAAAACATCTACAACTGGAGATGTTCCTCCTTTTTTAGCAGCTCCAGCAGATTTCATTGCATCTGTAATTAAACCGTCTTTGATATTTCCTGGTGAAGGATTCATATCAAAACCAGAACCAGCATCTATAACAGATTTTTCAAAAGCTTGCATTAAGCTTAAAAACTTGTTTGCATTTTCTTCTTCTACACATCTATTTACCAACTCTTGCTCTACACCACAAAGTTCTGGAAATTCAGATAATATTGCTGTTGCACCTAGTGCTACTAGCATATCTGAAGTAAATCCTAAAGTTGGGTTTGCAGAAATACCAGAAAAACCATCAGACCCACCACACTCTAAACCTACTTTTAGTTTTGATAGAGGTGCTGGTTTTCTTTCAATTTCATTAGCTTCTTTTATAGCTGCATAAGAACTTTTAATGATTGCTGTTAGCATGTCATCTACAGTTCCCATTTGTTGTTGTTCATACATCAACACTGGTTTTTTATTATCTGGACTAATAGCTTCTAATGCTTTATTAAAAATATCTATTTGAAGATTTTGGCATCCTAAACTTAAAACAGTTGCTCCTGCAACATTTGGGTTTTTAACATAGCCAGCTAATAATCTTGCTAAACTTTCAGAATCTTGTCTAATTCCTCCACATCCTCCCGGATGCGTAATAAATTTAACATCAATGTTTTCAAAAACTTTTGTGGTTTCTGCTTGTTCTAATTCGCCAACATTATCATTAACTAATGATCTTAATAACATTTGATGAGAGTTTGATTTTTGTGTTAACAACTCTTTCTCAAAAATACTTTTTAATTTTTCAATATTTTTATTTTCACAAAATACCAAAGGAAAAAATAACCAAACATTAGCAGTTCCTACTTGCCCATCTTTTCTATGATAACCCATAAAAGTTTTATCTTTCCACTGATCTACATTTGGTGGAGTCCAATCAATAGTACCTGTTTTTTTACTTACTTTAGCACTTTGATGTTTTACATTTTCTGTAGTTAAAACACCTCCTTTTTCAATCTTAAAACTTGCTTTTCCTACTAAAACTCCGTACATAAAAATCTCATCACCAATTTCTAAAGTCTGTAAAGCAATTTTATGTTTAGCTTTTACATCTGAAATAACTTTGATGTCTTGATTTTCAAAAGAGATAACTTCATTTGCTGTTAGATTTACTAACGCAACTAAAACGTTATCAGTTGCATGTACTTTTATTATTTTTTTTTGCATGATATAATGCGTGTTTCTTACTTAATATTTATTGCTAAAATTAGCAAATCCTTGTTCAATTCCGTTAACTTCAATTTGATCTAAAGCAAATATTATTGCTTCTGTTAATTGATTGACTTTTGTTAAATCTTCCCCCCAAAATAATATATAAGACAAAACAGATTCTGCTACTAATTTTGTGTCATTTTTTGCCCAAATTTTATTAAAAGTATCTACAATATCTTGACTGTCTTTAATTGGTAGTATTTGTCCTTTCCAAGTTCCTTTATAAAAACGGATTAAACATGCAAATGCAAACGTTAAATTGGTTGGTAATTTGCTGTTTTTTTCTGCATATTCTAACAAACTTGGTAACACACGTACTTTAAATTTTGAGATAGAATTTAAAGCAATATCAGCCAACCTGTGTTTGATAAATGGATTTCTAAAACGATCTAAGATTTCTTCAGCAAAGCTGTTTAGCTCACTTTTATCCATAGGAAGTACATCATTGATTTCATCAAAAATAGCTTTGTTTACAAATGCTCCTGTAAAAGTATTATCAACTGTTTCCTTTACTGTTTCATTACCATATAACAAAGAAAATGGAACCATAGAAGTGTGAGCACCATTTAAAATACGTACTTTTCTTGTTCGATAAGGTTGCATATCTTCTACTATTTTTACGTCTAGATCTGTTTTATGAAATGGTAATTTTTTCTTTAATTCTTCACCACCTTCAATCACCCAAAGTAAAAATACCTCAGCTGCAACAATTAGATTGTCTTTGTATTCTAATTGTGCGTTATAAGCTTCAATTTCATCCTTTGGATATCCAGGTACAATTCTATCTACTAAAGTACTATGGAATGAGCAATCATTATTTATCCAATTGATAAAACCGTTACCTAACTTCCAATCGTTAGCATATTTTAAAATGATTTCTTTTAATTGTTCTGAATTATGATTGATTAATTCACAAGGAATAATAGTTAATCCTTTGTTTGAATCACCATTAAAATGTTTGAATCTTTCGTTTAGTAATACTGTTAATTTTGCTGGAAACGAACTTGGTGGTTGCATTTCTAAAGTATCACTTTCTACATAAGCAATACCTGCTTCTGTAGTATTAGAGATGATAAATTCTAGTTGTTCTTCTTTGGCTAAATTAATATAAGAATTAAAATCTGTATAAGGGTTTACACCTTTTACGATGTTTGTAATTAATTCTTTGTGCTGAATTTCTTTCCCTTTTTGAACACCTTTTAAAAATAAGTTATACAATCCATCTTGATCATTAAGCATGCTTACCATACCGCGATCAATAGGCTGTACAACTGCTATACCTGCATTAAGATCTACTTTTTGATTTAATTTTTGAAATGCATATTCAACAAAGGCTCTTAAAAAGTTTCCCTCACCAAATTGTATAACTTTTATCGGAGCAACACTTTTTAGGTTTGTGTTTTCTCTATTTAATATTTTTTTTTCTTTTAATTCTTGCATTTCTTAAATTTTATAATTCAAATAAGGTTGGTAAAAACATTGATATTTCTGGAATAAAACTAATTAACATTAGTACAGCTATCATAATTAATAAAAAAGGAACTAAAGACTTTATAACTTTTGTAACAGAGACTTTAGCAACACCACTACCTACAAAGAGTAAAGTTCCTACTGGTGGTGTACAAATTCCAATACATAAATTCAGTACAATTATAATCCCAAAGTGCACAGGATGCATCCCTAATGTTGTTACAACTGGTAAAAATATTGGAGTAAATATTAATACTGCTGGTGTCATATCCATAAACGTACCTACAATTAATAAAATAATATTAATTGCTAAAAAGATGGCAAATTTATTGTTTAAAGAATCTAATAAAAACGAACTAATCATTTCTGGAATTCCTTCAAAAGAAAACAACCAAGACATTGCCATAGATGTACAGATTAAAAACATTACTACAGAGGTTGTTTTTGCACTGGTTAGTAAAATACTTGGGAAATTTTTTACTTTCATATCGCCATAAACTAAAGACAATACTGTTGCATATAATACTGCAATTACAGAGGCTTCTGTGGCTGTGAAAATTCCTGCTACAATACCTCCAACTACAACTACTAAGAGTAATAAACTAAAAAAAGCTTTTCTAAAATATGTCCAAATTTCTGAAAATGTGGCACGTTTTCCTTTTGGGTAACCTCTACTAATTGCTAAAAAAGCTACATAACCCATAATAGCAAAACCTAATAAGATTCCTGGTAAATAACCTGCAATAAATAATGCTGCTACTGAAGCTGTACCTCCACTTGCTAATGCGTAAACAATTAAAATATTACTTGGCGGAATTAACAAGCCTGTTGTTGATGATGTAATGTTTACAGAGGCACTTAATGCTCTTGGGTAGCCTTCTTCTTCCATTCTATCTGTCATTATAGAACCAATGGCTGAGGCTGCTGCTACTGATGATCCTGAAATGGCACCAAATAACATGGATGCCAAAACGTTTACGTAGGCCAATCCACCAGGTAGACTTGCTACTAATGACTTTGCAAAATTTATCAGTCTGTTAGCAATACCTCCTTGTTTCATAATTTCTCCTGCCAAGACAAAAAACGGAATGGCTAACAACGCAAAACTATCTATACCAGTCGTCATACGTTGAGCAATGGTGGTTAAGCCAGGTAATTTATCAATATTTAATAGTAAACTAATGGTTGTGGAAATTCCAATACTGTAAGCTACTGGCACTTTCATTAATAAAAGTGCAAAAAAGGTTACAAATAAAACAATGATACTTATAATTTCTATACTCATAATTAAAGATTGTTTTTATTGGTATAAATATTTACTATATGATATATAGAAAAACACATAATTAAAAAACCGCTAAAAGGTAATACTGCATAAATGTATCCTAAAGGGATGCGTAATGTGCCTGATAGTTGATCTAAATGCAGGGTTGTATATACCAAATTTGCACCTCCCAAAAACATTACAATTAGTGCAAACAGAAAAATAAAAACTTCTATAACTATAGAGGCTTTTCTTTTATTTGAAATTGATAGTTTATCGTATAAAAAATCCATTGAGAGATGCTCTCTTTTTGCATTTAAATAAGCAGCTCCTAAAATGGTCATCCAAATTAAAGAGAATCTTGCAAATTCTTCTGTCCAAGTAAAAGAAGTACCTAAAAGATATCTTGAAAACACTTGAAATAAAACATCTAAGACTAGCAATGCAAAAATGATAATCATAAACCATTCAAGCGTCTTGTTAACTTTATCAAAAATAAGTTTAGATGTACTCATATTAATCCTTTTTTATATTATTTACCAAAGCCTCCATTTCTGGAAAATCTTTTACAAATTCTACAACTACATTTTTAGATTCTTCTGCAAACAATGATTTTTCTGGTCTAATAATTTCTACACCCCAATCTTTTACAATTTTCATAGATTTATCTACAGATGCTTTCCAATATTTTTTTTCTGCTTGTGCAGATTCGTCTGCGGCTTCTTGTACCCAAATTCTTTCTTGTTCAGATAATTTATTCCAGTATTTGGTTCCTATAAGTAAAACATCGGGTACAGAAGAGTGTTCATCTAATGTGTAATATTTGCTAATTTCATAATGGTTTGAAGAAACAAACGAAGGTGGATTGTTTTCTGCACCATCTACAACACCTTGTTGAATGGCTGCATATAATTCTCCATAAGCTAAAGGTGTAGCTGCTCCACCCATAGAGTTTACCATATTTATCGCCATTTGATTATTCTGCACTCTAATTTTAAGTCCCTTTAAATCTTCTGGTGTTCTTATGGCTTTAGTACTCGTGTAAAAACTTCTGCTTCCTGCATCGTAATAACACAAACCTCGTAACCAAAATTTAGATCCTTTCTCTAAAATTGATTTTCCTATTGGGCCTTCTAAAACATTAAACATATGTTCTTTATCTTTAAATAAATAAGGAATTCCAAAAACATTGTATTCTGGCACAAAATTAGACAGTATAGCTGCACTAACTTTTGTGGCAGCAACACTTCCTATTTGTAACAACTCTAAAGCTTCTCTTTCTGACCCTAACTGACCATCTGGGAATATTTTAACTTTTAATTTCCCATCTGATTTTAATTCCAACACCCTTTGAAATTCTAAAATCCCTTTATGAACTGGATGTGTTTGTGGTAGAGTATGTGCTAAATAAAGCACTTTTGTATCAGTTGATTTTTTACAAGAGACAAAACTTGCAAATAGAATTACTAGTAAAATAATTTTAAATCGCATGATTATGGTTTTATTGATTTATATTTTAAAATACTCTTTGGCATTATTGTAACTTATATCTGCAACCATATTACCAATCCATTGCATTTCTTCTTTTGGCAATTCGCCTCTTTTAATTTCATCCCCTAAAAGGTTACAAAGTATTCGTCTAAAGTACTCATGTCTTGGAAAAGATAAGAAACTTCTAGAATCTGTTAACATTCCAATAAAACAACTAATTAACCCCATGTTAGACAAGGCGTTTAATTGTTTGGTCATTCCATCTTTTTGATCTAAAAACCACCAACCAGAACCAAATTGTACTTTACCTCTTACACTACCATCGTTAAAGTTACCAATCATAGTTGCCATTACTTCATTATCAGCTGGATTTAGGTTATATATAATTGTTTTTGTTAATTTATCTTTACTATCTAATGCATTTAAAAATGCTGATAATTTATGGGCTTGTGGGTAATCTCCAATAGAATCCCAACCTGTATCAGGGCCTAAAACATCTAACATTCTTTTGTTATTATTTCTTAACGCGCCTAAATGAAATTGTTGTACCCAGCCATATTGATGGTAAGTTTCTGCTAAGAAAATTAAAATAGCACTTTGGAATTTTAAAGCTTCCTCTTTTGTTAAATTCTTACCTTCTCTTTTCTTTTTAAAGATAGCTTTTACTTCATTCTCTGTAAATTTTTCAAAATAAATTTGATCTAAACCATGGTCGCAAACGCTACATCCATTTTTATCAAAAAAGTCGATTCTATTTTTTAAAGCACCACATAAATCATCAAAGGTATTTATGCTGATATTTGCCACTTTTCCAAGCTCATTAATATACTCGTTATAACCATCATTAGAAATTAAAATGGCTTTATCAGGTCTAAAAGAGGTACCAACTTTAATATCTGATTTATCTTTTTTTATTTGTTGATGAAATTCTAATGTGTCAGTTGGGTCTTCAGTTGTACAAACATATTCTGCATTTACTTTTCTAAGTAAATTTTGAGTACTGTATGCTTTTGTTTTTACTTTTGCAGAAACTTCTTCATAGATTTTTTCTGCTGATTTTTCATTTAATAAATCATATACACCAAAATAACGTGCCAATTCTAAATGGGTCCAATGATACAATGGATTACGCATGGTATAAGGCACTGTTTTCGACCAACTTAAAAATTTATCTTTATCTGATGCATCACCTGTAATAAACTTTTCATTAATTCCTAAAGTACGCATTGCACGCCATTTGTAATGATCGCCATTGATCCATACTTGGGTTAAGTTATCAAACACTTTATCTTCTGCAATTAATTGGGGTGATAAGTGATTGTGATAATCTATAATAGGTTGCTGCTTCGAGTAATTATGATATAACTCTTCAGCATATTTATTTTCTAGTAGAAAATTATCGTGTATAAAATGTTTACTCATAAATTGGTTTAAAATTTAATCTTCATTTGATGGTTTTCCTATGGTTGCTAAAATGCCTCCATCTACATAAACTATTTGCCCGCTTACAAAATCACTTGCTTTAGAGGCTAAAAATATGGTTGCTCCCTGTAAGTCTTCTGGATTCCCCCATCTTCCAGCAGGAGTTCTACTAACTATAAAATCATTAAAAGGATGCCCATCAACACGAATTGGTGCTGTTTGCGATGTTGCAAAATAACCAGGTCCAATACCATTTACTTGTATGTTGTATTTAGACCATTCAGTTGCCATGTTTTTGGTTAACATTTTTAAGCCTCCTTTTGCTGCTGCATATGCACCAACAGTATTTCTACCTAACTCACTCATCATTGAGCAAATGTTGATAATTTTACCAGCTTTTCTGCCAATCATACCTTTTACAACATGTTTTGACACAATAAAAGGACTCACTAAATCTACTTTTAATACTTGTTCAAAATCTACAACTTCCATTTCTTCTAAAGGTGTTCTTTTAATAATTCCAGCATTATTCACTAGAATATCAATAACACCAACTTCAGTTTCTATTTTTTTAATATTCTCAATTACTTTAGCTTCATCTGTAACATCAAATAAATAACCAAAAGCATTTAAACCTTTAGTTTTATAGGCTGCAACAGCATTGTCTAACTTTTCTTGAGAAGAAGCACCATTAATTATCAATATAGCTCCTGCATGACCTAAACCTTTAGCCATGGCCATACCTAAACCATGAGTTGCCCCAGTAATTAGCGCTACTTTGCCTTTTAAATCAAATAAATCTATTGACATTTTTAAGTCTATCTTAATTCGTTTATTTTACATACATCCATATCTCCATAATCTAAGTTTTCTCCTGCCATTCCCCAAATAAATGAATAGCTAGAAGTTCCTGATCCTGAATGAATAGACCAAGGTGGAGAAATAACAGCTTCGCCATCTGCCATCCAAATATGACGTGTTTCTTTTGGTTGCCCCATAAAATGACAAACTGCCTGGTCTTTTGGCACTTCAAAATAGAAATAAACTTCCATACGTCTATCATGAACGTGAGCAGGCATAGTGTTCCAGCTACTTCCTGTTTTTATAGTAGTCATTCCCATTTGTAATTGGCAAACATCTACAACACTATTTACAATATATTTTCTTAAGGTTCTAGCGTTTGCAGTTTCTGGCGACCCTAATTCTATTACTTCTACATCATCAGCTCCTATTTTTTTAACAGGAAATGCTTTATGAGCAGGTGTTGAGTTTAAGTAAAATTGAGCTGGTTTTTTTGAATCTTCGCTCTCAAAAACAATTTCTTTGTTACCTTGACCTACATATAAAGCTTCTTTATGAGCTAGTGAGTTTTTTTTTCCATCAACATAAACAGCACCAGTACCACCAATATTAATGATACCCAACTCTCTTCTTTCTAAAAAATAAGTTGACTTTAAAGGATCAATTGTTTCTAATGTTACCGTAGATTTAATTGGTACTACACCAGCCACCATAAATCTATCGTAATGAGAATATATCCACTCTATATTGTCTTCTTTTAGAACATTTTCAATTAAGAATTCACTTCGCAATTCTTCTGTATTATAGTTTTTTACTGATTGCGGATTAGACGCGTATCTTGTTTTGTAATTTGACATATATATTCTATATTTGTGTAATCGATTGCACAAATATATACAATTATTCTAAACTATTAGAAATAGGTTTTAAAATATTTAGAAAAAACAGAATGTTTTTTATTATGATTTACCTTTTCTTGTAAAATTTAATTACAACATTTAAAAACTAACTACCAAATGAAGAGACTTTTTTTAATTATATTTTTATTTTTTTTTTTAAAAAACACTACTCAAGGCCAGATTATGGATAAATCTTGGGAAAAAATTGTGAACCAAAAAGAAAGCAACTGGTTTGGAACTAAAGAAGCTAAAGTAATTGCAGAAAATGTTTTAATATATCAAAGAAACATTGGTGGTTGGCCTAAAAATATACAAATGCAAAAGCCAATTACTAAAGAAAAAAAAGAGCAGTTATTGTTATTAAAAAAAAGTAATAAGGATGTAACGACAGACAATGGTGCTACTTATCAAGAAATGCTATACTTATCTAAGGTCTATAGATTTCGACCTGATGAAAGGTACAAAAAAGCGTTTTTAAAAGGGTTAAACTATTTGTTAAAAGCACAATATAATAATGGAGGCTGGCCACAATTTTATCCTTTAAAAAAAGGATACTATACACACATTACCTATAATGATGATTCTATGGTAAACATTCTTAATGTATTAAAAGAAATAAAAGACAGCACTAATTATTTTTCGATTCAACCATCCAAAGATATTATTAAAAAAGTTGAAATAGCCTTTAATAAAGGCATTGAATGTATTTTAAAAACCCAATACAAACAAAATGGTGTATTGACAGCATGGTGTGCTCAACATGATAGAAACACCTTACTACCAGTAAAAGCCAGAGCGTATGAATTACCTTCTTTAAGCGGTGCTGAATCTGCAAATATTGTTTTATTATTAATGCGTATTGAGAAACCAACCAAAGAGATAAAACAAGCCATAAAAAGTGCTGTTTCTTGGTTAAAAAAAACAAAAATTACTGGATTGCGTGAAGATAGAATTTATAATGATAAAGGAAAAGTAATCAGTAAAAAAATGGTTTTAGATAAAAATGCTCCTCCAATTTGGGCTCGTTTTATGGAACTAGATGATAATACCCCTTTTTTCTGTGATAGAGATGGAATAAAAAAAGCAACACTTGCTGAAATTGGCGAAGAACGAAGAAATGGTTATGCATGGTATAAAACTTTTCCTCAAGAAGTACTAGATAAATATCCTTCTTGGAAAAAAAAACATATTAAAAAAGACAAACCTACTGATAGTTTTAATGTGATTGTAGCTAAAGATGGTAGTGGAGATTATTATAGTATTCAAGAAGCCATCAATAATTCTAAAGCTTTTCCAGATAAAAGGATTACTATTTTTATTAGAAACGGAATTTACTCTGAAAAAGTAAAACTCCATAAATGGAATCCAAAAATATCTTTAATAGGCGAAAGCAAAGAAAATACCATTATTACAAACAACGATTATTTTAGTAAAATTGGTCTTGGTAGAAATAGTACATTTTACACATCGACTCTTTTAGTTGAAGCAGATAATACAATTCTAAAAAACTTAACAATTAAAAACACAGCTGGAGATATTGGACAAGCAATAGCATTAACAATAAACTCTAATGAAGTTGCAGTAATAAACTGCAATCTTTTAGGCAATCAAGATACGTTATATACCTCTGGTAATGGCAAGCAATTTTATAAAGATTGTTTTATAGAAGGTACCACTGATTTTATCTTTGGTAATGCTACTGCATATTTTTACAACTGCCAAATTAATAGTAAAAAAGATTCATATATTACAGCAGCATCAACAAATAAAGAAACAAAATTTGGTTACGTTTTTAGCAATTGTAAATTAACTGCTGAGAAAAATGTGACTAAAGTTTATTTAGGAAGACCATGGCGTATTCATGCAAAAACAGTATTTATAAATTGTATTCTACACAAACATATTGAACCTAAAGGTTGGCACAATTGGTCTAAAAAAGAAGCTGAAAAGACTACATTTTATGCAGAATTTAAAAACTCTGGAAAAGGTTATCAACCTAAAAAAAGAGTAAAATGGTCTTATCAAATAAAGGATTCAGATGTAAAGAAATATACATTAAAAAACGTTTTAGGAAAACATAAAAAATCATCAAAAAAAGAATGGTATGAAATACTTTAAAATATTTTTTTCAATTTGTTTAATTACTCTAGTTTCTTGTAAAGAAAATACTTTGAAAGAGGAAAGAACTGAAATTAAAAACGTTACAATTTATAGCATTGGAGATTCTACAATGGCAGACAAACCAAACCCTAAAGTAAACCCAGAACGTGGTTGGTGTCAAATTTTACCTTCGTTTTTAAATGATAGGGTAACTCTAGAAAACCATGCTGTAAATGGCAGAAGTACACGTAGTTTTATTACTGAAAAAAGATGGCAAAAAGTGCATAACAAACTCAAAAAAGGCGATTATGTTTTTATACAATTTGGCCATAATGATCAAAAAGAAAAATCTCCAAAACGTTACACCAATCCAAATACAGCATATCGAAATAATTTAATTAAATTTATAAATGAAACCCAAGAAAAGGAAGCTAATCCAGTTTTATTTACCTCCATAGTTAGGCGAAATTTTAATTCGGATAGTACTTTAGTAGATACTCACGGAAACTATCCTCTACAAGTTAGACTTATTGCAAAAGAATATAATATTCCTTTAATTGACTTACAATATTTAACAGAAAAACTTGAAGAATCTTATGGTGTTGAGGCTTCTAAAAAATTACATCTACATTATGCACCTAACGAAATTTCTTATTATCCAAAAGGAAAAATAGACAACACGCATTTGTCTATTTTAGGGGCTACAGAAGTTACAAAACTTGCTATAAAAGAATTAAAAGAAAAAATTAAACCATTTCATAATTTTTTAAAATAATTATAATTTAATTTAAGAAAAATCGCACAGCAAAACTTTACACCAATGATTACCTGAGGTTTAACAAAATATTTCCCGATGAAAGTCAAAAAAAATAACTAATATTGTAATCGATTATATTGATTAGCTATAAAACTTTTAATCATGAAAAAAAACTACTTTATCTAACACTATTTCTGGTTACATTTTGTTTAACTCAAAATGCACAAACAAAAATTTGGGATTTTGGAGGCGATGCCAGTTATACTAGCGCAGCACAAATTGCTATGTGGCCTCTAGCAGATTTTAATGCTCCTGAAGGAGCAACTGTAAAAAAGGACGCCTTATTTCTAGTGGGTGACAGCTCTGGAGACAAATATGGTAAAATAGAAAACGCTGGTGGAAAAACATGGGATGCAGGTACAGAAAACGAATACACTTCAATTAATCGTTTTAAAACAGAAGGAGGTTCTAATCCTGATGATAACAACCTAAATCCAACACATAGTTATATGTATTTTCCTCTTTCAGGTCCAGTATCTATAAAAATCTGGTATCGTTCAGGAGGTTCTTCTGAGCGATCTTTATTTATTTCTGATGAAACAAGCGTTTTAAATTCAGTTACTAAGGTTTCTGACACAGATCCTTACACTATAACAGCTGATTACAATGGTACTGGCGAAAATATTTCAATATACTCTTCAAATTCGTTTAGTTTATACAAAATTGAAGTTTCTGGTTCTGGAGCTTCTACTCTAAGTGTAAACCCTGTTGAAAATTTAGTTAAAACTAAATTGAGAGCAAATAATAACAGAATTTATGTTACAGATGTAGCTAGTCGTACACAAATTAAAATTTACAATGTAACGGGCTCTTTAGTTAAAAGTATAAACACGGCAACAATAACTGATTTTTGTCTAAAAAAAGGTTTATGGATTGCTCAAATTAAAACAGATAAAGGTCAGAAAACAATTAAACTACTAAGTCATTAACAAATACTAACAATTTATCAAAAACCAAAGGGTATGTTTAAGCATATACTTTGGTTATATTAATAATCGTTTTTTGAATGTCTTAATAAAACAAAGAGATATAATGAAATTCAAAACAAATTAAGATTCGGGTATCAGCGTCTCCACAAAATTAAAAAAACCTCTAATTAACTTAATTAGAGGTTTTTTTAATTTAACATGTTTAGCAAATAATTATTTTTTCTTATTTCCTTTTTTAATAATTATCGATGTTGTAATAAACGGAATTCTTATATATTTAACTTTACATTCATGACACTTATAAATTTTTGCTTTAAAAAATAAACGCAAATAAGAATTTCTTGTTATTCTTTTTCTAAAACCTGAATTGCATGAAGGACATTTACTCATAATTGTCTTTTAAAAATTAACTATAAAAAACATGCTTATTTAATTAGTAACTTGAAAACCTCTTTCTAATTGCTTTCCTTTTTTAATAATAAATTCAGAAAACAAATAAGGTATTCTTAGAACTTTTGTTTTGCAATGAAAACATTTAAAACTTTTGACTTTGGTATAATCCTTTGAAAAAAGTTTCTAGTAGATCTTTTACTGTAATTAGAATTACATGAGGGGCATTTTGACATTAAATTGGGTGTTTTAGGGGTTAAATTTTATTTTAATAAAAACACTTTTTCTTATAATATCATGAGCAATTATCTCAAATATAATTATTATTTTAACAATTCAAATATATTTATCTTAAAAATTTATGAATTTTTAGATGTAAATTTTATTCTTTTCACAACAAATTACAGTTAATCAATATTATAAGTAAAAATGTAAATTGATTATTTAAATTGATTTGTTTTTAATTTATCTTGCAAGAAATTATAATAATTTTGAAAAGAGTATTTATCTCTGTTACTAATGATTTATCTACAGACCAAAGAGTTGCTAAGGTTTGTAAAACGTTAACGAACAATAATTACGAAGTAATATTAATTGGTCGAAAACTAAAAAACAGTAAAAATATTTCTAGAAATTATACAACCAAAAGATTTAAACTGCTTTTTAATAACGGCTTCCTATTTTTTGCCGAATTTAATCTTCGATTATTTATTTACTTATTATTTCATAAAAAAGATATTTTATTAGCAAATGATTTAGATACATTATTACCAAACTTTCTTGTAAGTAAACTTCAAAATAAAAAATTAGTTTTTGATAGTCACGAACTCTTTTCTGAAATACCAGAATTAGTTAATAGACCAAAAGTTAAAAGTTTTTGGATGATTTTAGAAGATTTAATTATTCCGAAATTAAAAAATAATTATACAGTTTGTGATAGCATCGCTAAACATTATAAAAATAAATATCAAACTAATTTTAAAACCATCAAAAACTTACCTTTTCAAAAAGAATTAAAAAAAGGGAATTTCAATTTTGATACAAAAAATCAGAAAATAATCTTATATCAAGGCGCAACAAACCTTGGTAGAGGATTAAATTTAATGATTGAGACAGTAAAAATTATAGATAATTGTTGCTTTGTTATTATTGGCGACGGTGATGAATTTCTGAATTTAAAATTAAAAGTAGCATCAGAAAAATTAGAAAAAAAAGTATTTTTATTAGGTCGAAAAACTCCCGAAGAATTAGCTAAATTAACTCCGTTAGCAGATTTAGGTATTAGTATTGAAGAAGATTTAGGGCTAAATTATAGATACGCATTACCTAATAAAATATTCGATTATATTCAAGCAAACGTGCCTGTTTTGACTGCCGATTTGCCAGAAATGAAAGCTGTTATTACAAAGTATAATGTTGGTGAAGTTCTAAAAAATAGAAAGCCAGCAATTATTGCATCACAAATTAATCAGATGTTTGCAAAAAGTTATTCTGAATCTTTAAAAGTTGCAAAAAGAGAATTAGTTTGGGAAAAACAAGAAACTGATTTATTAAAAATCTTTGAAAACTTACAATAACTACTTCTTATATTGATGTGGATTCTCTCGAACTCCTTTCTTAAAGATTTTTCGCAAACTTCCTCTAAAACCATTGTCTAATCGCAATAAAATATCTTTAATTTTTTCTGACGATCTCCCTCTAAAAGTAGTCACATGAAAAGTATCTGAAGTTAAAAAAGGAGCATTCGAAAAATAATAATTAGAAACACAATTTCTAACATAATCCTTTAAAACTTTACTTACAGAATGCCAAGAATTATTGTGTGTAGACATTACAACTAATCTGTTAAACTTACTAACAATGGTTATTTGTGACTCTTTTAAACCTTTTGGCCATAATTCTAAATTACCACCATTTTCTAGTTTCCAATTTGGTGAAACATAATAAAGCAAGTTTAAAACGCGCCATTTATTTCTATCCTTGTCATGTGAATTATCTAAATGCGGATTCAAAAAATTGTCTTTCTCCATTAAAGACAAACCTCCTGCATACAGATTCTCATCACCTTCTATATCTTTTAATTCGCAAATCTCACCAACTAACTTTACAACTCTTTTATCTTGAAAAGCATAAACAATTTCCTCTAAAAGCACATCATATTTATTCATTTGATATGCTGTAAATTTAAACTCTCTTAAGTTTTTTTTCTTAACAGCTTCTTTTGTGTCTGGAAAATTCTGATAGATTTCTAAAGCCAAAGTTTCTGGTAACAAATTATCCAGATAAAAATAACCTATTTCATCTTTTGATGATAAAAATTGCTTTTTTAAAGCATCTTTATTTTCATTTAAATTCGTTAAAATTAAATTAGCAATTTCGGTTCTATTCATGCTTTAATTTTAGTTGACAGAGGTAACTTACTTTCATGCAATTTAAAAAAAATACTGATGATTTATTCTTTGCCAAATTCTCGAAAACAGGTTGTAAAAAAGCAGCTGCTTTTAATAACTTAAATTTAGAAATTTTATTGATTAGCTTTAATAGTTGCAAACTATCAGCATCAATCAAATTACTTTTTTCTAAGAAAATTAAATTTTTCATTGCCTTTTTTGTCTTTTTAATAAAAAGTGCATTGTCATCAATACCCAAATGATAAACCTCGTTTGCTATTTGTTCTATTTTGTAACCTTCTTTTATCAAATCCATAGAAAAAAGTAAATCTTCTCTACCATAATCAACTAATTTTTCTTCGAATTTAATTTTTGAAAAAACTGCTTTCTGAATTAAAAAATTAGAGGTAAAAAAATATTTTGAAGGATTTTGTATTCTTTTATTTAAAGAAATTTCTTCATTTTTTTTTCCGTATTTGTATCTTAAATACTTTTGATTTTCGGTTGAATCTTGATATTTAATTCCGCCACAAAAAACAATTTTATCAGAATTAAAATACTTTATATAATTTTTAATAAAGTTATTGCTTACCGGTAAAACATCTGCATCTAAAAAAAGCAACCAATTAAATGTGGCTTTTTCAGCTAACAAATTACGTATTGCACTTCTACCAACATTCTTCTTAAAAGCGATAAAAGTTGCGTTAGAAAGTGTGTTTATTTCTTCATTATTTATATTAATAGAAGAGTTAGATCCATCATCAAAACAAATAATTTCGAAAGGTATTTTTTCTAAAACTAATTGTTTCTGAATATTTTTAACTAATAAAAATGCATTGTAATTATATGTTGGTATTAATACAGATAGCATTAAGCACTTGCTTGTTGGGCAACTTCAAACAACTCGCCACCTTCACATTTTAAAGTTTTTTGTTTAAACTTTACTATTAATTGATAATCGTGAGTTGCCATTAAAATTGTTTTACCACTTTTATGTATTTCGTTTAAAAGTTCCATCACTTCCATAGAAGTTTTAGGATCTAAATTTCCAGTTGGCTCGTCTGCTAAAATTAATTCCGGATCATTTAAAAGGGCTCTTGCAATGGCAACTCTTTGTTGTTCACCGCCAGAAAGTTCGTAAGGTTTTTTAAAATATTTAGATTTTAAACCAACTTTATCTAAAACTTCATGAATCTTTTCTTTCATTTGCTCTTTGTCTTTCCAACCTGTTGCTTTTAGCACAAACTGCAGGTTATCAAAAACATTTCTATCATTTAAAAGTTTAAAATCTTGAAAAACAATTCCTATTTTTCTTCTTAAAAACGGAATTTGTTTCTCTTTTAACGTTTTTAAATCAAAATCTACAATGTTTCCTGTACCTTTTTGCAATTGCAAATCGCCGTACAAAGTTTTCATTAAGCTACTTTTACCACTACCCGTTTTTCCTATTAAATAATAGAAATCGCCTTTATTAATGGTTAAATTAACTTTAGAAAGCACTAAATTATCTCTTTGGTAAATTTCTGCATTTTCTAATTGTAAAACATGATTTTTCATAGGAATAAGTAGTTTCTACAAACTTAAAAGTTTCTATTGATTTTTTAACTATGAATTGACAACAATTCTTATTTTTGATTTTGAATAAAATAATATTTCTTCCCCAATCCAACAAAGTAAAAAATTATTCGTTATACATTTTGAGAATAAATATAACTCTATGAAATATCGTTTTTTAACAAAACTGATTCTTTCTTTTTGCATCTTTTTATGCAGTATTCATTGTTTTTCGCAACAAACAATTGCAGATGCAACAAATTTAACAACGTATAACAATGCATTAAAACTATACAATTCTAAAGCTTACGCTGCTGCTTTTAAAACTTTTAGTAAAGTTGCAGAAGACGCAAGTGTTGGTTCTAACTTAAAATCTGATGCAAGTTACTACGAAGCAATGTCTGCAATAAAATTAAATAGAGCAGACGCAGATAAAAAAGTATTAACTTTTGTAGAAGAAAACCCAAACAGTAATAAAAAAAATATTGCTTTTTACAATGTAGCAAACTACTATTTTGCGAATAAAAAAGCAGCTTATGCTTTAAAATGGTTTCAAAAAGTAAACTTAGATAATCTTTCTAAAGAAAACAGAAAAGAACTTAATTTTAAAATGGGTTATTGCTTTTTAGCTACAAATAATTTACAATTAGCCAAAGCACGATTTTTACCTTTAATTAATGATGCAAAATATGGTAATGATTCGAGATATTACTTCGGATTTATTTCTTACAAATTAGAAGATTACGGTATTGCAGAATCTACCTTAAAAGAAATTGCAGACGACGAATCTTACAGAGCAGAAATTACTTATTATTTATTAGATATTAGTTTTAAAGCAGGTAAATTTAAACGATGTATTAAAGTTGGTTTAGAGTTATACCCAACAATAGAAAGAAAATTAAAATCTGATGTTGCTAAAATTATTGGAGAAAGTTATTTTAATTTAAATAAATATGCAGAATCTATTCCTTATTTAAAAGCCTACAAAGGCACAAAAGGAAAATGGAATAACACCGATTTTTACCAATTAGGATATGCGTATTACAAACAAAACGATTTTGAAAATGCTGTAAATAACTTTAATAAAATTATCGATCAAAAAAATTCAGTTTCTCAAAATGCATATTATCATTTAGGTGAATGTTACATGAAATTAGAGAATAAAAGTGCTGCTTTAAACGCATTTAAATCGGCTTCTTTAATGAATTTTGACAAAAACATAAAACAAGACGCAGCATTAAATTATGCAAAACTTAGCTACGAAGAAGGAAACCCTTTTGAACCCGTAGCAGAAGTTTTACAAAAATATTTAAAAGAATATCCGAAATCTAAAGCGTATCAAGAAATTAACGAATTAGTAGTTTCTTCTTTCTTAAACCAGCAAGATTACAAAGGTGCTTTGGCATTTTTATCAGAAAAAAAATCCGAAGAAAATATTACGCTAACATATGAGGTCTCTTTATATAGAGGAATTCAATTGTTCAACGAAAATAAGTTATCCGAATCGGTTCCATTTTTCATAGAAGCAAAGAAATCTAAAATTAACCAAATTAATCAGAGAGCTAAATATTGGGAAGCAGAAAGCTTATATCTTTTAGAAAACTACAAAGATGCATTGTCTAAATTTATAGCTATTAATAACGCTTCAAAATCAGTAAACATCAATGAATTTTCTAGATTAAATTATAATATTGGTTACAGTTATTTTAAACTAAAACAATATGAAAACGCTGGTAATTATTTTAAAAATTTCCTGAAAAAGGATAGCATTTCAGACAATTTAAAATACGATGCTTTAATTAGGTTAGCAGACAGTTACTTTGCCACTACAAATTACACAAAAGCAATTTCTACATATAAAAATGTTACTGATAATTTTGGTCTTGGTGCAGATTATGCGCAGTATCAAATAGGTATGAGTTATGGTTTTATAGATAAAAATGAAGAAAAAATTACAGCTTTAAAAAACGTAATAAATAACTACCAAGTTTCTAATTTAAAGGACGATGCTTTATACCAATTAGGAAACACATATTCTAAAATAAAGGATCATAAAAATGCTCATATTGCGTATGACCGTTTGATTGAAAAACATCCGAAAAGCACCTTTGTTTCTAGAGCTTTACTGCGACAAGGTTTATTGTATTTTAATGACAACTCTAACATGCAATCTTTAATGAAATATAAAGATGTTGCTGCAAAATTTCCAAATTCACCAGATGCGCTAGAAGCCGTTGCAAACGCAAGAAATGTGTATATTGAAGAAGGAAATTTAGAAGATTATGTAAATTGGGTTGCTACATTAAAATTTATAAATATTACAAATTCAGAATTAGACAATACTACTTTTGCCGTTGCCGAAAAAAAATATTTAGAATCTAAAAAAGGAGAAGATATTATAAATAGTCTTCAGAATTACATTAGAAAATTCCCTAAAGGAACTCATAAAATAAAAGCCAATTATTATTTAGCAGATGTATTATTTCAAGTTAAAGAATTTAAAAAATCGATTCCTTATTTCGAGTTTGTTATTAACGAAGACACATCTGATTTTACAGAAGATTCACTAAATAAATTATCTCAAATTTATTTAAATCAAGACGATTTTAACACTGCATTACCACTTCTAGATCGATTAGAAGAAGAAGCTTATGTTACAGAAAACATTATTTATGCACAGAGTAATTTAATGAAAGGATATTACGAAACAGAAGCCTATGATTTTGCAACAGAGTATGCTAAAAAAATCTTGCAAAAAGACAAACTTGATGCAACTATTAGCAATGATGCAAAAAAAATAATTGCAAGATCTTCTTTTAAAAGTAACGATTTTATTACTGCAGAAAAATATTATAAAGAGATAGAAGCTACAGCTATTGGCGAGATAAAAGCAGAAGCTCTTTTTTACAATGCTTACTTTAAAAATCAGCAAAAACTATTTAAAGAATCTAATAAAGTAGTGCAAAAGTTAATTGCCAAATATGCAAATTACAAATACTGGGCTGTAAAAAGTTATGTAATAATGGGTAAAAATTATTACGGATTAAATGATGTTTACCAAGCAACGTTTGTTTTAGAAAATGTAATTAAAAACTTTAAACAGTTTGATGATATTGTTAAAGATGCAGAATTAGAATTAAATACAATACGAGAAAACGAAGCCAAAACAAATAATTCAGTAACACCAGAAAAGAAGAACTAATGAGAAAAGGCTTTTTATTAATTATAGTTTTATTGGTTGTTTTCTCTGCTAATTCGCAAGAGAAAAAGAAAGATACTGTAGTAGAAACAGAGGTTGTAAATGTTGTTACAAAATATAACCCTAAAATTGCTGATGTAAAAAAAATTAAAAACAATCCTACAATTCAATTACTTAAAAAAAGTGATAAGAAAAAATTGAAATATTCTATATTTTCTGCACCTGTTGCCTCTACTTTTATTCCTAAAACGGGTGTTGTAAAAGGTATTAATGTTGGTGTTAAAGAAAGAGTTTATAACAATTATTTTGCAGCCGGAATCGGGAATTACATAAGTCCGTATGCAGAGTTATTTATTTATCACAACACAAGATTTAATGATGAATATGGTGTACATGCTAAATTTAATTCATCAGAAGAAAACATTAAAGACACTAAATTAAATAGTACATTTTTAAATTTTAAATCTTCGGCATATTTTAAAAAAGAAGAAAGGTATTTCGATTGGAAAGTTGGTTTAGACGTCGAAAGAAACCATTATAATTGGTATGGTTTACCTACAGATATTCTTTATAGCGAAGCAGTTATTAATGGTATAGAAGAAGATCAAAATTACACATACTTTAAAACTACTGGCCATTTTAAGTTTCATGATTCTTATATCGATTATGGTAATATTACAGCTTCATATTTTACTGATAAATACAACAGTTCGGAAATTTATGCAAGTTTTAATACAAAATTAGATTTTCCGTTAGACTTTATAAATTACAATTTAAATACGATTTCTTTTGATGCGGGCGTAGAAGTTTTAAACGGAAATTTTACTGAAAACTATGACAATTCTGACGGAATAAATTACAATATAATTACGGCAAAATTAATCCCAGAGTATAAACATGAGTTTGGGAATTTACTTCTAAAAGCTAGTTTAAGAACATTTGTTTCTGTTGATACAGAAAATGATATTACAAACTTTTTTATGTTTCCAGATTTGTTTTTACAAACCCCAATATATAAACAATATGTAAATATTTATACAGGTTTAACTGGTAATTTAGAAACCAATACTTATAAAAAGTTCACAGAAGTAAACCCTTATGTTTCTCCAAGTTTATTTATTACTCAAACAGCAGAATCTTCGAATATTTTTTTAGGTTTAAAAGGAAATTTAACTAAAAGTATTAGCTACAATATTAAAGCTAGTGTTGTTAAAGAAGAAGATAAACCTCTTTTTTTAAGAAACAATACAAAATCTAACGGAAATAGTACCTCGTTTAACGGCGAAGAATTGAAAGGTTATGAATACGGCAATTCTTTCAGCATTTATTATGATGATGTTAAATCGAATACTATTTTTGCCGAATTTGAATATCTTTTTAACAAAAACCTTACTTTCTCTACTCAAGTAGAAGCAAAAAACTACACAACATTAAATGCTTTAGAAAGTTGGAATTTACCAAGCTTAGAAGGTGCTTTTTTAGCAAAATATAAAAAAACGAAATGGTATGCGACCGCAAATATATTTTATGTTGATGAAAGAATGGATGCTTTATACAACGCAGAATTTCCTTCTAGTCTAAGTGGTATTCAAACTTTAAATTCTTTTGTTGATGTAAATTTAGATGGTGGTTATCATTTTAACGATAAATTCTCTGCTTTTCTTAAATTAAATAATGTACTAAATACTAATTATCAAAGATTTGCAAATTTTAATACACAAGGGTTTCAAGCCTTAGCCGGTTTTACCTATAAGTTTGATTTTTAAAACATTACATTCAATAATATAAAGAAACAGTATCAAATTATAAAAAAATAATTTTCTCAATTCATTTTTGTAGCTTTAACAATTCTAAAATTATTCTACAAACATGAAAAAAACATTATTTCTACTTACATTATCTTTATTAATTATTTCTTGTAATAATAAGCAAGAAAAACAAATTAATAACGGACTCTCATCAGAAGAAAAAATAGATTCTACTAAAATAAAAACACTTTTTAATAGCGCATTAACCCAAGGTAAATCTTATGAATGGTTAAGAGATTTAACGCAAAATATTGGTGGTAGATTATCTGGTTCTAAAGAAGCTGCACAAGCAGTAATTTGGGGAGAAAAACTAATGAAAGAAGTAGGTTTAGATTCGGTTTGGTTGCAACCAGTAATGGTACCACATTGGATTAGAGGAGAAAAAGAAATTGCCACTTATACAACTAACGGAGTTCAAAAAAATGTTGCTATTTGTGCATTAGGTTTTTCTGTTGCGACTCCTAAAACTGGCGTGTTAGCAGAAGTTTTAGAAGTAAAATCTTTAGAGGATGCAGAAAAATTAGGCGATAAAATGAAAGGTAAAATTGTATTTTTTAACAGACCTTTTGATAATACTTTAATAAACACATTTGGCGCTTATGGCGGTTGCGTAGATCAAAGAGTGCAAGGTGCTGCAGTATGTGGTAAATTTGGTGCAAAAGGTGTTATTGTTCGTTCAATGACAAATTCTGTAGATGATTATCCGCATACAGGAACAATGACTTATAATGATTTGCCAAAAGAAAAACATATTCCGGCTGCTGCAATTAGTAGCAAATCTGCAAATATTCTAAGTAAAGATTTACAAACAAATCCAAATTTAAAATTCTACTTTAGGCAAAGTTGTAAAACCTTACCAAACGCTCCTTCTTTTAATGTAGTCGGAGAAATTAAAGGAACAGAAACACCAGAAAATATTTTTGTTGTTGGTGGTCATTTAGATTCTTGGGATTTAGGTGAAGGTGCTCATGATGATGGAACCGGAATTGTACAATCTCTAGAGGTTGCTTATTTATTTAAGAAAAACAACATCAAACCAAAAAACACAATACGAATTGTGTTTTATATGAATGAAGAAAACGGAACACGTGGTGCAAAAAAATATGCAGAACTAGCTAAATTTAACAAAGAAAAGCATATTGGTGGTTTAGAGTCTGATGCAGGCGGTCATACACCTAGAGGTTTTTCTATACAAGCAAACAACTCGAATACAGCATTGGTACAAAGCTGGAAAAAATTACTATCTCCTTACGGATTGCATGATTTAGACAAAGGTGGTTCTGGTGCAGATATTGCACCGCTTCAAGCAGAAAACGTTACTTTGGTTGGTTACAGGCCAGATAGCCAGCGTTACTTTGATTATCATCATACAAGTAGAGACACGTTTGATAAAGTAAATAAAAGAGAACTAGAATTAGGTAGCGCATCTATGGCTAGTATTGTTTACCTAATGGATAAGTACTTGTACAACAACCAAATTGTGAAACCATAATAATGGAAACGACTGTACTTATTTTAAGAATTTTCTTCGGAATTTTATTTTGCTTTGCAGGAATAATGCACATTATAAAACCCAAAATTTTCAAACATTTTATACCTGAATTTCTACCAAAATTATTAATAAATTATGTTTTTGGTGCCTTAGAGTTTTTTCTTGGCTTAGGTTTATTTTTTACTAGTAGTGTAAAAAATGCATCTGTAGGAATTTTTATATTATTGGTAATCTTTTTACCAATTCATATTTGGGATGCCACCAAAATTAGACCTGCTATAGGATCAAAAAAAATTGCATATGTTAGAATTCCGCTACAATTTCTATTAATGTATTGCATCTATTTAATCTATATAAATTATTAAAAAATGAATAAAAATTTAATCTTAATTTTAACCCTAATTTCAATTTTCTCTTGTAAAAAAGAGCAAGTAGATTTAATTGTTTTAAATTCTAACACTTATACTGTAAATAACGATTTTAATAAAGCAGAAGCGTTTGCTATTAAAGACGGTTTGTTTGTTGCCGTTGGTAATAACAACGAAATTAAAGGTAAATATGAATCTAAAAACATAGTTGATGCGCAGAGCCAAACAATTGTTCCTGGTTTAATTGATGCACATTGTCATTTTTTTAGAATGGGTTTACAACAACAAAAAGTTTCTTTAGAAGGCACAAAAAGTTATGACGAAGTTTTAGAGAAAATTGTTGCTTTTCAGAAAGAAAAAAACACAAGTTTTATTACTGGTCGTGGTTGGGATCAAAACGATTGGGATATAAAAGAGTTTCCTACAAAAGAAAAATTAGATGCTTTATTTCCAGAAACACCTGTTGCAGTCGGCAGAGTTGATGGTCATGCATTGTTAGTAAACCAAGCAGCCATCGATTTAGCAGGTATTACAAAAGACACAAAAGTTTCTGGTGGAGAAATTATAATAAAAGATGGTAAAATGACGGGGGTTTTAATTGACGCAGCTATGGATTTTATTAAATTCCCATCAACATCATTAGAAGAAGCAACACAAGGTTTATTAGATGCTCAAAAAATATCTTTTTCATATGGTTTAACTACTGTTGACGACGCTGGTTTAGATAAAAGCACTATCGAGTTAATAGACAGTCTTCAAAAAGAAAATACGCTTAAAATGCGTGTTTATGCAATGGTATCTGGCGACAAGCAAGAGCAAATAGATTATTATATAAATAAAGGAATTATTAAAACAGAAAAATTAAACGTTCGTTCGTTTAAAGTGTATGGTGACGGTGCTTTAGGCTCTAGAGGAGCAGCTATGAGAACATCTTATTCTGATAGAGAAAATCATTTTGGAGCTTTAATTTATTCACCTGAAAGATATCAAGAAATAGCAATACAAATTGCTGCTTCAGATTATCAAATGAACACACATGCAATTGGTGATTCTGCCAATACTTGGATGCTTAAAACCTATAAAGAAGTTTTAAAAGATGCTAAAAATAGACGTTGGAGAATTGAACATGCGCAAATAATTTCTGAAGATGATTTCTCTTATTTTGAAAATATAATTCCGTCTGTGCAACCAACACATGCAACTTCTGATATGTATTGGGCAGAAGATAGAATCGGAGAAAAAAGAATGAAAGGAGCTTACGCTTTTAAAGATTTACTAAATAAATACGGTAAAATTACTTTAGGTACAGATTTTCCGGTAGAACAAGTAAATCCGTTTTTAACTTTTTATGCTGCTACTATAAGAAAAGATTTAGAAAATTATCCTGAAGAAGGTTTTCAAATGGAAAATGCACTAACAAGAGAAGAAACTCTAAAAGGTATGACTATTTGGGCTGCATACTCTAATTTCGAAGAAGAAGAAAAAGGTTCTATTGAAGTAGGTAAATTTGCTGATTTTGTAATTTTAAATCAAGATATTATGCAAATTGAAGGAGAAAAAATTCCTAAAACAAAAGTTTTAGCAACCTATTTAAATGGAGAAAAAGTATATTCTGAATAAATAAAACTAGAGAAATAAAAAAAGGGTTGATGAAGTAATACATTTCATCAACCCTTTTTTTTATATACTATTTAAGATCTTGCAATAGAACCTCTACAGCTTTTTTTAATTGATCATCTTCATTTCTTGCTTTCCAACCAGGTTTGTTTTCTACTAAAACATCTGGCACTGCAGGACCATGTTCCATATTTAAACCAGATTCTTTTACATACCAAGCTCTATACGGCATTCTTATAGCACCATCTTGCAAACGATAACTACCGGTAGATATTACAGCTCCAAATGTTGGTTGCCCTACTAATTTACCTAATTTTAAACTCTTAAATGCGTGTGCAAAAATCTCTGCATTAGAATAGCTACTTTGATTAGACAAAGCAACTAATGGTTTCGTATTTACAGATAAAACTGCTCTCTCATTAAAAGGATAATTTTCTTTGTATTTTAAATTGTTCTTCTGTAGATTATCTGTAGCATCTCGTGGCACGGTATATGCGTGTTGCTGATACGTTAACACTGCTAACAAACGATCTGTGGTCCAACCACCACCATTATTTCTCACATCAATAACAATCCCTTTTTTACCATAACCACTAGCTTTTAATTCTCGTTCAAAACGTTCAAAACTTGGTAAATTCATTCCTTGTATATGAATATATCCTAATTGCCCATTAGAATATTTTTCTACTAACTTTTTACGAGAATTTATCCATTCTTCATAACGCAAACCACTTATGGTTCTTGTAGATTCTGTTCTTACAACAACTTCTTTTTTATCAGCTAAAGTTAAAAGAATTTCGTTACCAGATGTATTTCTTAAAAGACTGTAAAAGTTAGTGTTTATATTAATTTTCTTTCCATTTACAGCAGTAATTACATCGCCAGTATTCAAAGAAACATTCGTTTTTGTAGCGGCTGAATTTGGTAAAATATAATCGATTTTAACACCATTATTAACATTAGAAACTGCCAAACCTAAAAGGCCAACTCTATCGCTAGAAACTTCTTCTGGCGAACTACCTCTATAACCCATGTGGCTTGCATTTAACTGCCCTAACATATTATTGTACATAAAAGTATAATCTTGTTTTGTGGCTGCAGATAAAACCCAAGGTGTGTATCTTTTGACTATTTTATCCCAATTATAACCATGATATTGAGGATCATAAAATCCAGCGGTTATTGCTCTTACACCTTCATAAAAAACTTGTTCATTTAATTTATAATTATCAACTGTATAAGTTGCAATATGTGAAAAAGAAGAAACTTTATCTGTCTTTAAGTTTAAAGATTTTAACTTTCCTCTAGATGAATAGTATAATGTTTCTTTGTTTAAACTATTACCGCCAACATAAGTAACTCCTTTAATTTCTTTAGGTGTTCCTCCTAATAAATCAACTTTATAATAACCATTTTTTCTAGTTGCTGGATTTGTAGCAGAAATATAAATACTTTTACTGTCTGTACTAAAGATTGCTCCGTATTCATTACCTGCCCAACTAGTTAACTGAACCAATCTGTCGTAAATTTTATCTTCGTCTATTTTTACAACAACTTCTTTTTTATCTTTCTTTTTTGCTGTTTTTGGTTGATAATAGTCTCCTTCTTTATAATCAGATTTTGTTTTTTCCCAATCTAATTTTTGCAACCAAACCATCCAAGTATCATAATTGATACCGCCTCTATCTCCTGCTCTATTAGAAACAAATGAAAGTTTTTTACCGTCAGGACTCCAAACTGGATTAGAATCTGACCTTGGATGCATAGAAACATTCATCTTTTTCGAAGGATTTTCGACAGATTGAATATAAATTTCGCTATCAAAATTTAAATCTGATTGAGAATAAGCAATGTATTTACTATCTGGACTCCACGCAACACTATTTGCTGCTGCCCAAGTATCAGAATAACTTTTTGGTTTACTTAATTTGCCATTATTTACATCTGCAATAACCAATTGACCTCTACCAATTCTATATGCCAACTTCTTTCTATTGGGAGATAAAATTGGTTCAAAAACATCAATTTTACTATTTGTAAGTTGTGTTACTTTGGTCTTTAAACTTCTCTGTAAATTCACATTTTCATCCGTAGAAACAACTTTATATAATTCATTTTGACCACTTCTATCTGATAAAAATCCTAAAGTATTATTATCTATCCAAAAAGGATTGTCATCTTTATAAGGATGATTGCTTACATTATTCGTTTTAGTTTTATCCTTATTATTTTCTTTCACAAAGATTTCTCCGTTAATACTCAAAGCGATTAACTTTCCGTTTGGAGAAACACTTAAATCTCTAATTCCGTCTGTAACTGTTTTAGTTTCTTCTATATTAAATCGATTATCAGTAGCTAAATTTAAATTGATTTTTGTTGTTTTTCCATTCAACATTTTAAAAACTTCAATTCCGCTATTATAAATAATTGTACCATTGTTGCTAACAGAAAAAGATAAAACCCCATCAACTTTTAAATTTGTTAGTTGATTTTCAACTCCTAATTTACTTCCATTTTCATTTAAAGTCGTTTTGTAAATATTGTATCTACCACTTTGCGCACTTATGTAATATAAGTTGTTATTTGCGTCCCAAAGTGGTGTATGATCGTTCTTTTTACTAGTTGTAATTTGATGATATTCTTTCGTTTTAATATTATAAATCCAAACATCTCTTTGTGCAGGACCATTATAATCTTCTCTAGAAACTCTACATGTTCCTTTTACAAAAGCTACCAATTTTCCGTTTGGTGAAACAGAAGCCTGACTACCTAAAGCAGTCATAAAACGAGTTGGTGTTTCTCCTTTTTCGTTAATTTTATAGATAGATGATTCTCTTTCTGTACCTTTAAAAATCCTATTACTAGAAAAAATAATCTCACCATTTTCTCGCCATTGGCTTGGTGTGTCTGTCGTTGGATAAAAAGTTAATTGATTTGGTACACCTCCATTTAAATCCGTTTTAAAAATGTTTCGACTTCCTTTTCTATTCGACATAAAAACAATTTCATTGCTTTTAGAATTCCAAATAGGATTACTTTCGTAAGCCTGATTTATGGTTAATCTGTTTTTTTGATTTGTATTTAAGTCTAACACCCAAATATCACCATGATAACCAAATGCCATTTTAGATGCATCAGGACTAATTGTTGGGGTTCTTATTAACGTGTTTTGTGCATTTAAAAGAGTTAAATTACATAGAAATGCAATAATTAGAATCGTTTTTTTAGTCATATTATTTGAATTTAAAACACCTAAGTTAGCCTTTATTGGTAATGATTCTGATAATTTGAAAATTGTTTAAGACTTTTTTAAGTTTTATTTAACGAATCACACACAATTTAAAATATTAATACAGAAATATATACACTTTTGTAAGTTCTAAATGATTGGATAAGTAGTTCCAAATTATACTTGCTTTAGATTTTAAAGTATCTAAATAATTCAACTTATATTTGTTTAAAATTATATCATAAAAATGAAAAAATACTTAGTTCTTTTTGTAACAATATGTTCACTTTTTTCTTGTGTAAGTGACGAAATTAATTTTAAACCGCAAACAGAAGAAGACATTATTAAATATATTGAAGCTAATGATTTAAATGCAAATAGAAGCAATACTGGTTTGTATTACGTTATATCTAAAGAAGGCTCTGGTGCTAGACCAACTAATAGTTCTAATGTTACCGTGGCTTACAAAGGATATTTTTTAGATGGTGAAACTTTTGATGAAAGTAGTTCTGAAGGTATCTCTTTTGGTTTGAATCAAGTAATTCTAGGATGGACAGAAGGAATTACGTATTTTAAAGAAGGCGGAGAAGGAAAATTACTAGTACCCTATAATTTAGGTTACGGTTTAAATGGTAGACCAGGAATACCTGGTGGTGCTGTTTTAATTTTTGATATTAAATTGATAAGTGTAAATTAAAAAAAAAGCGAAACTTAATAGTTTCGCTTTTTTTTTATGATATAATTGGTGATATAAAATCCTTAATTCCAGAGACACCATTAGCACCTAAGTTCTTTATAAATGCAGAACCTATAATAGCACCGTTTGCATAATTACAAGCCGTATTAAATGTTTGTTTATCAGAAATACCAAAACCTACAATCAGCTTACTTTTCAAATTCATATTTTTTATTCTTTCGAAATAAGCTATTTGATTATTAGAAATCTCTCCTTTTGCACCCGTAATAGAAGCAGAAGCAACTACATAAATAAAAGACTTTGTGTAATTATCTATTTTATGAATTCTTTCTTCTGATGTGTGAGGAGTTATTAAAAATACGTTTGTAATTCCGTATTTATCAAATAAATCTTTGTAATGATTTTCGAATTCTACCATAGGTAAATCTGGTAAAATAACCGTATTAATACCACAATCTATTACTTTCTGACAAAATTTATCTTCACCATATTTTAGCATCTGATTCAAATATCCCATTAAAACCAATGGAGTTTTGTTTGAATCTTTAATAGACATTAATTGATCAAAAACAATGTCTAAATTTACACCATTTGCTAAAGCTTTCTGGCTACTATCTTGAATCGTTGGCCCGTCTGCAAGCGGATCTGAATAAGGCAAACCTACCTCAATAAAATCTACACCACTTTTTTCTAATTCTGAAATTACCTGCGTTGTATCATCTAATTTCGGATAACCGCATGTAAAATAAATAGATAATAAATTATCTTTTTCTTCTAAAATACTTTCTAAATTTTTCATGCTAAAATTGGTTCATTTTTACTTTCTAATTTTTGCTTCACTGCCGTCCATAAATTAATTCTTACCTGTAAGGCTCTTTTTGCAACATCTAAAACATCTTGCCATTTTGTTTTATCGTCTCCACATAATTCTTCTATCATTTGCAAAGACAACGGTCCGTGTTCATCACCATCTAACTCTATATGTCTTTCTAAGTAATATGTAAAATTATCAAAAGTAATATTTTCTTTTGAAGAAGTTTCTTCCACTATTTTTAAGAACATATCTGGTATAATATCTTCTCTACCATAAGTAAAAGCAGCAGCAATTTTATGTGTTTCTTTAGAGTTGATAATATCAAAAGTAAAATTTACAAACTCTTTTACAGCATCTGATACAGAAACTAGTTCTAAGCATTTGTTTACAGTTGTACCTTCTTGAATACTTTGTAAGAATGTTTTTATAAGAGATGTATCTGCTCTCAATTCTTTCATAGCATCAACATACATTTCAAAATGACTTTTAAGAACACCATCTTTATTTACATCGCTCTCTTCTGCTAATGTAATTTCATTTATAAAACGAACAAGATTGGTGTTCTTTTTTGGTAACCACGGTAAAGAAACAGAAGTTAAATTAATTTGTAAAGCTTTTAAAAGCGACATAAAATCCCAAACAGCAAAAACATGGCTTTCCATAAAAAACTTAATATCTTCTAAAGAACTAAGTGTTTTATATAAATCGTGCTCTCTTAATTTAATTCTTAAGGGCATTAATTCTGTTTCTATAAACTTTAAATTAGAATTCATTATTCTTTTAAATGTTTTATATAAGTTTCTAAATCTTTATCTCCTCTTCCAGATAAATTAATTACTACAACTTGATTTTCTTTAAACTCAATTTTTGGTAAAACTGCCAAAGCATGTGCCGTTTCTAAAGCAGGAATAATTCCTTCAATTTTTGTCAATTCATATGCTGCTTCTAACGCTTCTGCATCTGTAGCATTCATAAATTTAGCTCTTTTACTTTCATATAAAAAAGCATGTAATGGCCCAACTCCCGGATAATCTAAACCTGCCGAAATCGAATATGGCTCTACAATTTGCCCATAATCATCTTGCATTAAAATAGTTTTACTTCCGTGAATAATACCTACTTCACCAAGTTGAGAAGTAGCAGCACTTTCACCAGAATTAATACCTAAACCAGCAGCTTCTACAGCAATTAATTCTACTTCGTTTTCATCCATATAATGGTAAAATGCTCCGGCAGCATTAGAACCACCACCAACACAAGCAATAATTGTATCAGGATTTTCTTTACCTGTTTTTTCTTTTAATTGCCATTTCATTTCTTCTGAAATTACAGCTTGTAAACGTGCAACCATGTCTGGATGTGGATGCGGACCAACCACAGATCCAATTAAATAAAATGTTTCTGGATTCTGAATCCAATATCTTATTGCTTCATTGGTTGCATCTTTTAGCGTTTTACTTCCGCTAGTTGCTGCCACAACTTTGGCACCTAACATTTTCATTCTAGCAACATTTGGCGCTTGCCTTTCGATATCTTTTTCGCCCATAAAAACTGTACAATCTAACCCCATTAAAGCACAGACAGTTGCTGTTGCAACACCATGTTGTCCGGCACCAGTTTCTGCAATAATTTTAGTTTTACCTAATTTTTGTGCAATTAAAATTTGACCAATTGTATTATTTACTTTATGAGCACCCGTATGGTTTAAATCTTCTCTTTTTAAATAAATATGAGCTGCATATTTTTCTGATAAACGTTTAGCATAATACAAAGGCGTCGGTCTACCAACATAATCTTTAAGTAAAGATTTATATTCGTCTTGAAACTCTTTAGATTCGATAATTTGAATATAATTATCTTCTAATTCCTTTACATTAGGATACAACAATTCTGGTATAAATGCACCTCCAAACTGTCCGAAATATCCGTTTTTATCTGGTTGAAATTTTGATTTCATATTATATTTTGTTCTTGAAGCTTTTAACTTCATTAATATTTTTTAATCCTGGTTCTATTTCAAATTTACTATTTACATCTAAGCCATAAATAGGTAAATTAGACTTTGCTATTATTTGTACTTGTTCTAAATCATTTAAACCAATACCACCGCTTAAAAAGAAAGGCTTATCAAAAGGATATTTTTCTAAAACAGACCAATCAAATTTTGTACCATTACCACCTCTTTCTTTTCCTTTTGTATCAAATAAAAAGAAATCTACAACGTCTAAATATGGTTTTAAAACATCAAAATCAAAAGTGTCTTTAATTCCGAAAACTTTTATAATTTCAACTTCATTTTTTGAAATATAATGCTGATTTTTTTTCTTTTTAATCTGCTTATTTTCATCAATAAACAACAGCCTTCTTTCTGCTAATTGTTTTTTTAATTCGGTAATATAATCTACGGATTCATCACCATGTAATTGAACTGCATCTAATCGATATTCTTCTACCAAAGAAATTACAATCTCGATATATTCATTTACAAAAACACCTGTTTTTTTTATAGAATTAGAAAATTCGGGAATAATACCTTCAAAATTTCTTTTTGATTTTTCATAGAAAATAAAACCCATGTAATCTGGATTTACATCAGCCAATTGCTGAATATTTTCTGTAAACTTCATTCCACAAACTTTCAGTTTCATACCTATCTAATTTGACTGATAAATTCTTGACAAGCTTCTCCTGGATTTTCTGTTTTCATGAAATTTTCTCCAATCAAAAAACCTTGAAAACCAAATTCTTTTAATCCTGTAATAATTTTTGGATCAGAAATTCCGCTTTCAGAAACTTTTAAACAAGTATCTGGTATTTGGCTAGAAAGTTTAATTGAGTGATCTAAATCTACTTCAAACGTCTTTAAATTTCTGTTATTAATACCTATAATTTTATTGTCTAAATCGTTAATTTTATCTAAATCTTCTTGTGTATGTACTTCATATAAAACTTCCAATCCTAAATCTGTTGCTAAATTTCCGTAGTTTTTTAGTTCTGTTGCAGTTAAACAAGAAGCTATTAAAAGAATTACATCTGCACCAATTGCTTTCGCCTCGACAATTTGAAAACCATCAACAATAAAATCTTTTCTAAGAATAGGTTTTTGCTGATTGATTACTCTTGCCTCCATTAAATCTGCCATCGTACCACCAAAAAAAGAAGTGTCTGTTAAGATAGATTGTGCTGCTACATTTGCATCTAAATACCCATTGGTAACCTCTGCAATTGTGGCTTTATCGTTTATAATTCCTTTTGACGGAGATTGACGTTTGTACTCTGCAATAATACCTGTAGAACCAACTTCTAATAACGATTTTTTTAATGAAAAAACAGTTCTACCAAAATTAGGACTTTCTACTAATTTCTTTACTGGAATTTCTGCTTTTATCTTAGCAATTTCCTTCTTTTTAAATGCGATTATTTTATCTAAAATTGTCATATTTATAATTATGAATTCTAAATTAAGAATTATGAATTTGTGTTTCTAATTGTTTTTTGAATACTTCCGATTATTTTTAAAATTTCTTCAATATCCTTTAATAATGATTCTGATTCTTGTTGTGTTAAAAAATCTGTATCTTTTAATAAACGAATCCAATAATGAGACTCTCTTGCTTCTTTATAAGCTATTGATAGTTTAGCAAAAAAGTCTTTTCTGCTTTGGCCTCCAATTGCTTCTTCTATATTTGCGCCAATTGATGTTCCTGATCGTAACAACTGTTTACTCAACACAAACTCTTTTTTTTCTTGAGATAAATGTTTGTATAGTTTAACAATTCTAATTGCGAAATTATAGCTTTTGATTTGAATTATATTGTCCTTTTTCATCAGTCGTAATTTCTAACTCGTAATTAATAATTACTTATTCAAATTATTTCTATATCTAAGAAAAAAATAAACAATTAATCCAACAATTAACCCAACAGCTGCTTGCTTAAATAATTCTTTTGTCTGAATACCTATTGCCAAACCAATAAATAGAAAACCAGGTATAATTAGAAATAAGTTCTTTTTCTTTTTTGCCATTATTTTTATTAAAAATATAAATGCTAAATACTAATTAATTTTTCTAATGTTTGTTTTGCTTTTAAACCAAATAATGATTGTTTGGCTTCTTCAAAAGCTGTTTCAAATGATTTAGTTTCATCAACAATTGTTAAAGCAAATGCTGCGTTTGTTAAAACTACGTTGTTTTGAGATTCAGTTCCGTTTCCCTCTAAAATAGTTTTAAATATTTTTGCTGCATCTGCAACAGAATTCCCTCCAAATATTTCTGACTGTTGTATTCTTTTCTGACCTAAATCTTCTGGATTAATTAATTGCTCTCCGTTTTTAGTAAACAATTTAAATCCGCTAGTTAATGATATTTCATCATAACCATCTAGTGCATGAATAATACCGTAATTGATATTTTCTTCTTGTAAAATATAATTATACAAACGTGCAACTTCTAAATTAAATGTACCCAACATGTGGTTTTTTGGTGAACTCGGATTTACCAAAGGCCCTAACATATTAAAAAACGTTTTTAATTTTAACGCCTTTCTTGTTGGTCCAACAGCTTTCATTGCTGGATGAAATTTAGGTGCATGTAAAAAACATATATTTGCTTTTTCTAAATGTTCTTTTAAAACATTTTCATCATTTGTAAAATTATAACCAAAACTTTCTAACATATCTGAAGAACCAGATTGAGAAGAAACCGAATAATTACCATGTTTTGCTACTTTTTGTCCTGTACCTGCAACTATAAATGATGTTAAAGTTGATATATTAAATGTATCTTTTCCATCTCCGCCTGTACCAACAATATCAATCGTATTAAAGTCAGAAAAATCTACTTTAATAGACAATTCTTTTAATGCATCTCTAAAACCCGATAATTCGTTTACGGTAATTGGTCGCATCATAAAAACCGTCATGAATGAAGCCAAATGGGCATCATTATATTTTTCTGATGCAATATCTATCAGAATTTGTTTGGCTTCAGATTTAGACAATCTCTCGTGATTGTATAATTTGTTTAAAATTGCTTTCATTACGAATTTGCATTGATAAAATTAGTAACCAACTGCTCGCCAACATCTGTTAAAATAGATTCTGGATGAAATTGTACAGCAGAAATAGGATATACAGCATGTTCAATTGCTTGTATTAAGCCATCTTCATCTCTAGCAGTTACTTTTAATTCTTCTGGAAAACCTTCATCTGTTGCTGCCCAAGAATGATAACGTGCTGCTAAAAATGTTTCTGAGACATCTTTAAAAATAGTCGCATTTTTATCTGTTACATTCATTTCTGTTGCTACGCCATGAAAAACATCATTAAGGTTGATAATTTTACCGCCAAAAACCTCGGTTATTGCTTGTAAACCTAAACAAACTCCAAAAATTGGTTTTACACCAGCATATGTTTTAATTACTTCTTTTAAAATACCAGCTTCATCAGGAATTCCTGGTCCTGGAGATAGCATAATCATATCATAATTTGCAACATCTGCAATACTTATTTCATCGTTTCTAAAAACTGCAGGAAAATTTCCTGTAATTTTTTCTACCATGTGAACCAAGTTATAGGTAAACGAATCGTAATTGTCTAATATTAATATTTTCATAATTAAAGCTTTTAGCTCTTGGCTCTTGGCTTTCAGCAAATAGCTAAAAGCAAAAAGCGAACAGCCAATTATATATTTTCTGCTAAAAACAACGCTTTCTTTAACGCTGCTAATTTATTATTAACTTCTTGTAACTCTTTTTCTTCATCTGAATGAATTACGATTCCTGCACCTGCTTGGTAATACAACACATTGTTTTTACTTACAAAACTACGAATTGCAATTGCCAAATTTACAGAACCGTCTAAACCTATAATACCAACTGCACCACCATAAAATCCACGAGATTGATTCTCATAAGTGTCTATTAACTGCATTGCTTTGTATTTTGGTGCGCCACTTAAAGTTCCTGCCGGAAAAGTATCGCCCACAATTTCTATAGGGTTTCCTTTTAATTGTCCAGAAACTGTAGAAACTAAATGAATAACGTGACTAAAATACTGTACTTCTTTAAAAACCTCTACTTCAACTTTATCTGCATGCTTACTTAAATCGTTACGTGCCAAATCTACCAACATAACGTGCTCTGCAGTTTCTTTTTTATCTGCAGATAATTTTTTACCTAATTGAATATCTTTTGCCATGTCGCCAGTTCTTCTAAACGTACCGGCTATTGGATTAATGGTTGCTTTACCCGCAGAAATTTTAATTTGCGCTTCTGGTGAAGATCCCATCAATTTAAAAGAACCATAATCAAAATAAAATAAATATGGCGACGGATTGATAGAACGTAAAGCTCTATACACATTAAACTCGTCTCCTTTAAATTTTTGTTGAAATTGACGTGATAAAACTAATTGAAAAACGTCTCCTCTTTTACAATGAGATTTTGCTTTTTTAACATACTCTATAAATTCTTCGCCTTTTACATTCGAAGTTTCGTCTCCAACAATTTCGAAACTTTGTGTATTAAAAGTTTGTGCATCTATAATTGTTTGAATTTCTTTTATTCTAGACTCAGAACCTTCTTCAATATTTTCAATCAATGTCATTTCATCATTAAAATGATTGATTGCAATAATAAATCTGTAAAAACTATATTGCATTAATGGTATTGCAGATGGCGCTTCTTTAACACTTAAATCTATGTTTTCGAAATATTGTACAGAGTCGTAAGTTGTATAACCATATAAACCATTAAATGATTTTAATTCTGCCGGACAATCTAAATCGATTGCTTTGCTATAATTCTCAAAAATCGCATTAAAATCTCTACCAATTTCTTGGTTAGCCAATTCTTCTCCTTTATGAGAAAATTTTAAATGATGATTCTCTGCTTTAATCGTTACAACAGGTTCTATAGCTATAAAAGAAAAACTTTCTTCTTTACTATGATAATCTGAACTTTCTAATAAAAGTGTATTTGCGTATGTATCTCTAAAACGTAAATACAAACCTACAGGTGTTATTGTATCTGCAATTTTTGTCTTAAAAGTAGTCTTAAATTGTATTTTCTTCATATTGATAATATGTAATTGTCTCGTAAAATTTACGGTAACAATTTGTTTGTTTAAAGAGAAATAAATGTTTCATTAACTTCTCGAAATGATGCTTAATAAAAAGCGAAAAGGCTTATCGTGAGATAAGCCTTTTTTTTATGTTATATACATATAGGTTTCTTCTCACTTATTAGATAAGAGAGTTCCACCACCATGTATTGTTTGTGTTATTTTTCATACTTGCAACAAAAATAAGATAGAATTTTAAAATAAGCAACCTTTATTATGTTTTTGTTTTTCTTACGAAACCTAAAGCTTATTACTCTATATTTTTTTTAAGAATGTTTTACTTTTTTGGTTTAAGATTTCTAGTAATTCTATTTCATTTCCATAATTTAATAGTTTAAAATCAAATGTATCATCTTCTACAAACCTTACAAACTCTTCTACCCTATGTTCTGGAATGTTAAAATTATTTATTAAAAAATTAGAGGCTAAATAATATTTTATAGCTTTTACAGGAACCTCTGGTATACCAGCTTCTTTTTTATTTTTTACTTCTGATCTAAATAAAGGGATTAATAATTGATCTACAACGTTTACAATATTCAATCCATCTACAAGTGTTTGTTTAGGATAATGCATTTTATCTACCTCAACATTCTTTATTGTAGTTAATTCTGCATTTCTTTTCGCGCCAAAATAAATAACATCTTTTTTCTCTATAAACCTATTCGTAATCTCTACATCCGTTTGAAAGTTACCGGTTAATTTTCTAGTAGAAACTACAATCTCATCCAATTTATTAATTTCTTCTAACAAAAAAATAGTAACTTTTCTTGATGTTAAAATATCTGAATTAATAGTAAAATCGAAATCTTGATATTCTAGAGCTCTAACTTTTATGCTATCGTTTTCTCCAACTAATAAATCAAATTCACCTATTTCATTTGAAACTGCACCTTTCTTAGTTGAAGAATTAAAAATCGTTATTCCTTCTAAATCATTTCCTTCAACAATAATCTTTCCTTTAATATTCTTACGAATGATTTCTTGAGAAAATGAATGTATGCTTAAAAACAAAAAAATTAATGCTACTATTTTTTTCATAGACAACTGTTTTTACGGGCTTTATTTAAAACTGTTAATTATGTTTAAATATACGCAAAAAAAGCTAAACAAAATGAAGTTATTTTACTATTTTTTTTAATGTTTTTGCAACTATTAATAAATGAATACAATAACGATTCTAGAAAAACCAAAATCTTATTATCTCATAATTTTCACATTCATTTCTTCTACCTTTTTATCTGATAAAATTGATGGCGCATTAAACAATAAATCTTCTGATGTACCAGTTTTAGGAAAAGCCATCACTTCCCTAATAGAAGCTTTTTTCTCTAAAATCATCATTAATCGATCAACACCCCATGCAATTCCACCGTGTGGTGGTGCACCATATTGAAAAGCTTTATACATTGTTCCAACGCTTTTCATCATTTCTTCTTTATTGTAACCCATATTTTTATAAGTTGCTTCTAAAATTTCAGATTTGTGTGCACGTACAGAACCTCCGCCAATTTCATAACCATTTAAAATTAAATCGTATTGTTGGGCAATAATTGTTCCTATTTCTTCACCTTCTCCGTTCATATGCTTTTCTAAATCATAAATTGCTGGCATCGAAAAAGGATTGTGTGTAAATGTCCATCTTCCTTCATCTGTTTTTTCAAACATCGGAAAATCTACAACCCAAGCTGGTCTTAATTCCTTCGGATTAATCAATCTTAATATTTTTGCCATTTCTTGACGAACAGCGTCTAAGGCTTTATTTGCTGTGGCATAATCTGCTGCAGAGAAAAATACAATATCACCAACTTTAGCCTTTGTAGTGTTTATTATCTTTGCAGCTATTTCTTCTCCTAAAAACTTAATTATTGGAGATTGTAAATCGTTTTCATTAACAATAATATACGCTAAACCACCTAAACCATTTTGTTGTGCAATGGCAGTTAAGTTTTCAATTTGCCCTTTAGACATACGTTTATTACCTTGCTCTTTTGCAGAAACTTTAATGCATTTTACAATTCCGCCTTCTTCTATTGGCTTACTAAAAACCTGAAAAGTTGTGTCTTTTACAATTTCGGTAATATCTTGCATTTGCAAACCGTAACGCAAATCGGGTCTATCACAACCATATTTATCCATCGCATCTTTGTAAGTTATTACTTCAAAAGGATGTAAAATCCATTTTTTACCATAAATTTTTCTCACAACTTCATTAAACATCTTAGTATTTAAATCGATAATTTGCTGCATACTTGCGTATGCCATTTCTATATCTAATTGCGTAAATTCTGGTTGTCTATCTCCACGAGAATCTTCATCTCTAAAACAACGTGCTATTTGAAAATATTTCTCAAAACCACCAACCATTAACATTTGTTTAAATTGTTGTGGTGCTTGTGGCAATGTATAAAATGAACCCGCCTGTTTTCTAGTAGGTACAATAAATTCTCTAGCTCCTTCATCTGTACCCGCAGTTAAAATTGGCGTTTCAATTTCTAAGAATTCTTCTTCATCTAAAATATCTCTAAGTAACTTAATTACTTTATGTCTATTTACTATTGCTTTACGAACTTCATCATTTCTATGATCTAAAAACTTGTATTCAAAACGAACTTTTTCATTACTCTTTGCTGCTCTTTTAATTTCAAAAGGTAATGTTTTTGATAAGTTTAAAATCTCTAAAGTTGCAGTTTCTAACTCTAACTTACCGGTTCTTAAACCAGCATTATAATCATCTTCATTTCTTTTTACAACTACACCTCCAACAGAAATTACCGTTTCTGGTTTTAATTTTACCAATTCATCTAAATTAGGAAAAGTCTCTCTACTTAAACGAACTTGAAAAATTTGATAACTAGAATCACGTAAATCAATAAACATTAACTCACCGTGATCTCTAACACTTGCTACCCAACCAGATAAAACTACATTTTCTGAAATAGTTGCTTCTGATAAATCTGATATTTTATGTGTTCTGTATTCTTCTTTAATTATAATAGGAGTTTTCTGCAACTCTTCCTCGCTTTTAGCAGTTGGCTGTTGACTTTTAGCCTTTAGCTTTTCGCTAACTGCTAAAGGCGAATTGCTAAGGGCTGAATTTTCGCTAACAGCGTTAAGAATCTCTTCACGAATTACTTTTCCTGAAGCTCCTTTACCAATAATTGCAATTACTTTACCAACTAAAATTCCAGCTTTTCCTTTGTTTCCGTTTTTAATATCATTTGCAATTGCTTCGTTTTCTGATATTACTGTTAAAACAGCAGCTTTAATTTTATCTTCTGAAATTGTATTGTTTTCAAAATAGGTTTTATAATCAAAACTTGCATCTTTTAAATAAGATGAAATTCCATTTTGCACTAAAACAGAAGTGATTTTATCTTCTTTAAAAAGTTTAAAAATTTCTATTAAATCATTTACATCATGAATGTTTTCGTATTCATCTGCAGCAATATTATTTACTAAGGTTTTAGCAACAAAAGAAGGATCTTTAATAGCATTATTAAGAGATACAAATGTTTTAGAACGCAAAGAATCTGCCGTAAAAAACTTAGCATCCTGCGGTAAAACTCCGCCTTTGATCAAAATAGATTCTACAGCAAAAGGTAAAGAACTAATATCTACATTTATACTTTCTATTACTTGTTTAATACTTACAAAAGGTAAATCTGGTTCTGATATAAAACGATAATCTGCTTCAAATTCCTTTTTACGCATTGTTTTGGTTTGCTTTAAATCTGCATCCCATAAAACCGTGGTTTGATCTGGTCTAAACGTTTTATTCTCTGTAAAATAATTAAGTTGTTTTTCAATTTCTTCTTTTAAAGCCTCTACCATAAACTTAAAAGAATTTAAGTTTTTAATTTCGGTTCTAGGATTTAAAATAGTCGTTCCTTTTTTTCTTAACGAAACAGAAACATCAGATTTAAACTCTCCTTTTTCTAAGTTGGCTTCAGAAACACCTATATTCTGCACAATTCTTTGAATATATTGCGCGTAGGTAGAGGCATCTTCTATATTTCTAATACAAGGTTCTGTAACAATTTCTATTAACGGCACACCAGCTTTGTTAAAATCTACCAAAGAAACTTTCTTTTCGTGCATTAATTTTGCAGCATCTTCTTCGATATGCACTTGTGTTAAATCTACTGTAAATTCTGAACCATCGTTTCTAAAACAAGAAACTTGTCCATTTGGTATAACAGGATTATGAAATTGAGTTATTTGTATATTTTTAGGATTGTCTGGATATTCATAATGTTTTCTATCCCAAGAAATAACTTCATTAGAAAATGTAGAGTTTACAGCTTTACCAAAATAAATCGCTTTTGTAATAGCCTCTTTATTAATTGCTGGTAAAACACCCATTTGACCTGTACAAACAGAGCAAATATTGGTATTTGGTATTTCTGTTTCTTCATTAGGACAAGAACAAAATAATTTTGTCTTTGTGTTTAAACGAACGTGTGTTTCTAAACCAATTATCAATTCTAAATCGTGTGCTTTTAAAGCATCATTTAATTGCGCTAGTTCCATTATAAAATATCGTTTAAGAAGTTCGCAAAATGTAATACTTCTGCATCATTTTTTTTATCTGCTGTAATTTGTAAACCTGTATTTGTGCCTTTTGGTATTGTTAGTGTTGGCAATTCTCCTAAACTAAAACCAACCGTATAAGCATCAGACAAATACATTGCCAAAGGATTGTTTAAACTATCGCCAATTTTAGGCGGATCTTGAGGTGTTACTGGCGATAAAATAATATCTACAGCTTCGAAATCTTTGCTAAATCTTGCTGAAATTTGATCTCTTAAATTTTGTGCTTTTAAGTAAATTTCATCAGAAAAACCTTGTGATAAAACTTGATTACCACCAACAATTCTTCTTTTTGTTTCTTCAGAAAATTTTTCTGAACGGGTAATCGAATACGTATCTTTTAAATTTTCTCCTTCTACTCTATCTCCATAATTTGTACCATCTAATCTAGATAAATTAGATGCGGTTTCTGCCATTGCAAGCGTATAATATGTAGAAACTAAAATATCTGCATCAAAAAAATCTAATTCTTTAACTTCAATTCCTTTCGATTTTATTTTATCTAAAGTAGCTAAGAAATCATCTTTTATTTCTTTAGAGATTGCATCTGTTTCAATAAAACTCTTAAAATAACCAACAGATTTTACATCATTTTTGGTTTCATCAGAAATTAATTCTGATGTATAAGTAGTTTGATCTTTTACATCTTTACCACTAATTTCATTAAGAATAATTTTGATATCTTCTATTGATTTTGCAATCGGGCCAACACAATCTGTAGAGGACGCATAAGCCATTAAACCGTATCGAGAAATTCTGCCATACGTAGGTTTTAAACCATATACTTTATTGTAACCGGCAGGTTGTCTAATAGAACCACCTGTATCGCCTCCAATAGAAAAAACTGTATAATCTTTTGCAACATTTACTGCAGAACCTCCGCTAGAACCTCCACCAACTAAATCAGGATTTACAGCGTTTTTTACTGCTCCGAAAATCGTATTTTCTGATGACGATCCATGCCCAAAAGAATCACAATTTTCTTTAACTAAAGGTATTGCACCTGCGTCTAACAATTTCTGAATTGCAGTTGCTGTGTAAGACGATTTGTATTTTTTAAGCAAATTAGAACTCGCCGTTGTATAGGTTCCTTGCAACATATAAACATCTTTTATACCAAACGGAATTCCTTCTAAAAGACCTATCTTTTCTCCTTTTGCAATCTTATCATCTACATTTTTTGCTAAACCTAAAGCAATATCATCTAATAGCGCATTTACAGTATTATGAGAATTCTGCTTTAACAAATCTAACTTTGCTTGTACAAAAGCTGTACAAGTAATTTCTTTAGACACCAATTGCTGATGTATTTTTTTTATTTGCGAACTCATATTAATCTTCTATCACTTTAGCAACTACTAAAAAACCATCTTTTTCTTTCGGAAAGTTTTCTTTAATTATTTCTTTTTCTGTTAATGAACTCTCTATAACAACGTCTTCTCTTAAATCATCTAAAGACACAACATTATTATAATTGACATTGGTAGTATTATTATTGGCATTTTTAATTACGTCGAATAATTTATTAACCGATTCTGATGGTTTTGCTCCTTTAATACTAGACAAAATGTCTACCGTCATTATTTTACTCATCTCTTTAAATTTAGATTCAAAAAAAAACCTTCCAAAAATTTGGAAGGCTTTATATATTTTTTTTTGACAACAACCTTCCTTTCCTATATATTAGGATTATTGAAATTACGATTATTGTTATTAATTGTCATATTATCTATTGATATTGACAAATATACGTAGAATTTATGTTACAAAACCTTCTTTTTTATCATTTTATCTAGCCTTTACATAATCTACAATATATTGATGTTTAATTACCGATATGACAAAAAAACAAAGCGTATTTAAATAAAAATTACTTTTTAAAAGATTAAAAGAAAGCTGTAACATTAAAAATTCGAAATTTTTGATAAAACTATTTTCTTAAGGGAATTGCGATATTAGGATAATCTGTAATTAAGCCATCTACTCCCATTTCTAATAAATTAATCATATCTTGTTTTTTATTAACTGTCCAAGGAATAACTCTCATATTATTCTTCTGAATATTTTTTACCTCTTCTTTATTCAGTAATAAAAAGTACGGACTATAAATTTCTGGCATAAAACTTAACATTTTCATGTTTGTTTTAAAATCATCCTTATAAGTTAAAAAAGCTAATTTATAAGCAGGATATGTAGCGTGGATATACTCTAAAACTCTAAGATCAAAACTTTGTATCACAATTCTATTTAAAGACACCTTAGTCTTTTTTAATGTGTTAACCACTAAATCTGAAAACTCTTTTACAGATGGCTGATATCCATTTTTCTCATCTGTTGGTGTGCTTTTAATTTCAACATTATAAAGAATATTAGCGTTTTTTTGCTCTGCAAAAGAAATTACTTCAGATAATAAAGGTTTATAAGCAGCAACTTTTTCTTGCTCAGGAAATTTAGAATTCCCTAAAGAACCAACATCGTATTTCTTTATGTTTTTATACTTGTTTTTATAAATATTAAAAGCAATAGCATTTTCTCTACTTAAACGATTTCCATCTACATCTAAAGTAATATCGTTATTCAACCAAGGTTCATGAGAAACAACTACTTTGTGATCTTTACTAACTACAACATCTAATTCTAATGTGTTTACACCTAACTTTAATGCTTTTTCAAAAGCTTGTATTGTATTTTCTGGTGATAAACCTCTAGCGCCTCTATGCCCTTGTAATTCAAAATTATATTGATTGTTTTTCTCTAAAATTATTTGATCAATAAAAGATACAGTTTCATTGTATACACCTTCCCAATCATTCGACCTTAAATCACAAGCAATTACATGATTACCAGCTTCTGGAAAAGCTACTTTTTTCTTTTTATCAAAAGAAGTACCTAAATTATTATACATCTCTAGAATTGCAGCTACAGAAACCACTTGATCTTGTTCTTTTTCATTTTTATAATAATAACCAACAAAAACAGGAATCTTAACTTTTGCAAAAGTTTCTAGGGTCATATTATTCGTAAGCATTTTTATTAAAGCCTCGTAACCGTTAACGTGATATTTTGTAGACCAATATTTCGCTTGCTCTGCAGGCCTTTTTTGTTTTATAATTTCACTACCATTCATTTTTACAAAACCTGCTTTTCCTTCGGGAGTTAAAATTGTTCTAAATGCAGGATTTTTTAAACCGATAAACGGAGAATACATTACCAACCCTAAAACAGAAGTATCTTCTGATGCTAGTTTTAAACTCAATGTACCTCCTGTTGACGTACTAACTATAACAACCTTTTTACCAATTTTTTTTCCTATTTCTAAAGCTTCTTTTGCAGATGCTATATAATTTTCTGGTGTTAAATTAATAAAACTATCATCTCTATCTAAACCATGCTCTTTTAAACGAGATAAGTAAACATTTGCATCGTATTTTTTTGAAAGCATACTCATTACAGGCTCTCCTTCTCTACCACTTGCACCAAAACCATGTAAATACACAAATGCAATTGGAGATTGTTTTTCTTTATACTTATTAGACCAGATAATTCTAGCTTCATTACCAGGTTTCATTCCTTTCACACTTACTTCTTTATTCTTAATACTATTTTCTAAACTAGCTAAATCGAAAACTTCTTGAGAATTAAAAATAGCTACATAGAAAATTAATAAAAAAAACGTTAATATATTTTTTTTCATTGTAAATATTTAAAAAGGTTTCTAAGACATCTTAGAAACCTTTGATTATTGTTTAAGTAATTAAAAGCTTGCTTTTAATTGAACACCAAAAAATCGAGGAGCACCGGCTATAAAAGTTGGTATACCAAAAGCACCACCAGTATTACCCGCATCGATAATATACTCTTTATCCAATGCATTATTCATAAAAAATGTAAGTTCATAATCTTTGTTAATTACCAAACCTGTTTTAAAGTTTAAAATACCGTACGCATCTTGCGATATGTTTGGCAAATTAGTTTCTTCAAAAAACACTTTAGATTTATATGTGTAAGTTGGTCTAAAAAAATATCCTAAATTTTCATTAACATCCACATTAAAATTAAATCCGGCAGAAAAAGAGTTTTTAGGAGTTAATCTAAAAGTGTTTCCTGCAAGTATTTGATCATTTCCGTTTGAGTCTTTATCATCGAAAGACGTATCTATGTAACCATAATTAGCAAAAAAACTAGATGTTTTAGAAAACGCATATTGCATAGCTAATTCAAAACCAAAAGAACTAGCGTTACCACTATCTTCTGGCACAGAAGTTAAAACACCGTTTTCAAACTTTGTGATTGTTGTTTGAAAATTAGAATAATCATACACATAAGCATTGGCATCAAATTGTAAACTATTATTAAAAAATAATGATTTTCCACCTACTTCATAAGACCAAACAATTTCGTCTGATAAAACTGTTGTTTCTGTTGCTGTAACTCTAATAACATTTGGTCTTCTTCCTCTAGAGGTTGTACCAAATAGCGTAATATTATCATTTAAATCATAATTTACTGCAAAACGACCAACTGCAGATAAAAAACTTTCATTAGCTTCTATTTTTTCTTGATTAGTTGAAGCAAATAATACATTTGGAAAATTTCCTGACAAATATCCTAAGACTGATGGATTTTCTGAATCTATTACCTGAAAGCCTGCGTTTATTTCTTCTAATGTTGCTCTTAACCCCATTGTAACAGACAATTTTTCTGAAACATCATAAGAAGCATCTACAAAAAGATCTCCAGAGTAATTTTCTCCAAAATTTGTATAAGTTTCTTTATTAAAAGAATTTAAAGGAGCACCAGCAAGTGCACCAAATACATTAGGATCATTTGGTAAAGAAGGTGCTAAAATCGCTACTCCGTTAGAAACTAAAAAATCTGAATTTAAAAGTAACATTGCAACACTTCTTTCATCATACTCCCACGGTACATTTTGCGAACCATCTTCATAAAAGAAGTTTGCACCAAAGAAACCTCTAAATTTATCATCGGTATCAAAATTAAATCTAAATTCTTGACTAAATTGTTTCCCTTTAGATATTTCACTAAAAAATAATGCTGGTGCAACAGTTCCATCTGCATCAAAAGCCTCATTAGAATCAAACTCTCTATAAGCAGTTGTAGATGTTAAATCCCAAATATCATTAAAACTATGTTTTAAAATTGCAGTAGCACCCCAAACAGTTCTATCTAAACCTAATTCTTCTCCTCTTTCTAAATCTGCAAAAGTGTTCGGATTTGTATCTCCTCCTACAGGCGCAAACGTTCCACTTTTAAAAGATGTTCCAGGAGGTGTATCTTGTTGCCAATTAGCAATAAAATCTAAAGTTGTATCGTTATTTAATAAATATTTAAAAGACGTTCTAAAAGCAAGTGTTTCTTTCCCATTTAAATCTCCTCCAGAAATATTTTCTATAAAACCATCTCTTTTATTATAAATGGCAGCAGCTCTAAAAAATAACTTATCTTCTACTAAAGGCGCATTGAAATGACCTGTTGCTAAAAACTGATTAAAATTACCATAACCTAACTTTAAAGAACCAGATGTTTCGTTTTTTGCTTTGTTTTGAATAATGTGCATTGCACCAATTTGAGCGCCCCTACCAAATAATGTTCCTTGCGGACCTTTAAGTACCTCTACACGTTCTATATCATAAAGTTCTACAACAGAACCTCTAGATTTACTAATTGATACACCATCTTGAAAAATAGAAACTCTTGGCTCTACTCTAGAGTCTCCGCTATCACTTGTAATACCTCTAATAACAATTCCAGGATTGTTAACACTTTGAATTTGTACTTGAAAACCCGGTACATATTCCGACAAGGCATCATATTCAAATGTTCCTTGATTTTCTATAAAATCTGTACCATAAGATGTAATAGCAATTGGTACATCTTTGTTTTTTTGTTCTCTTTTTTGTGAAGTAATTACAACCCCTTCTAACATAAAAGAGCTCTCTTTTAAAACAAAATTTTGAGTGGTGACCATATTACTTATTTCAACTTTTTTTGAAACCGTATTATACCCTAAATATGATACTTCTACGATATAAGTTGCATAAGCAATTTTACTTAACATAAATTTTCCGTTTTCATCAGAAGTTGTTCCTTTAGACAACTTTTTGATGTGAACATTTGCTCCCATAATAGCCTCTCCATTATCAGAAGTTACAACTCCTTTTAAGGCTCCAACATTTTGTGAATTTATATTAACGATAGTAAAAAGCATTAAAAAAGTGAGTAAAGATTTAAAGTACATTTATTTTTATTTTTAGGTTAAATTAGACGGCAAATTTATTTCCTATCAGCCATAAAGATGTTAACCTAAAATGATACAATGGTTACTATTTCAAAAATAAAAAGTCTTTTTTTACATATAATTTACAATACTATAACATCAAATTTTCACACTATTAAACCTTAGATATACTAATTACTAATTCGTAAAGAGCTATCAATTGATAAACAAATTATTAAGAAATCTAAGTTTGTTTTTAATACTTTTTTATCTATTTATTTTAATTAACATCTAACCATAAACTCACCTCTAAAAAGCTTTAATTTTCTTAAAAAACTAAAACCACGATTGTTTCATCCTTACAAAACATCAGTTTTAAGCTTATTTTGATAATTTTATTTTTAAAATAGAATTAAAAATCAGCAAAATTAAAAATAAAGCCATTTTTAAGCGATTTAAGACACTTTTAAGAAATCAACAAATGTTGATAATTTTCATACCAAATCGCTAAAAACTATTGAAAATTAGACTGAAAATTGTAAATTTGAGTTTAGTGAAATTCGTAGTTATAATTGCGATTTTCATCAAAAATTAAAATTAACAATTCACTTTATATATAATGAGCGAAGAAAAAAAACATAATTATTCTGCCGATAGTATTCAGGCATTAGAAGGTATGGAGCATGTAAGAATGCGTCCTTCTATGTATATCGGTGATGTAGGTGTGCGTGGTTTACACCATTTAGTATACGAAGTTGTAGATAACTCTATTGATGAAGCAATGGGAGGACATTGTGACACTATACATGTTACAATTAACGAAGACAATTCTATTACAACAAAAGATAATGGTCGTGGTATTCCTGTAGGAATTCACAAAAAAGAAGGTGTTTCTGCATTACAAGTTGTAATGACAAAAATTGGGGCTGGTGGTAAATTCGATAAAGATTCTTATAAAGTTTCTGGAGGATTGCATGGTGTTGGTGTAAGTTGTGTTAACGCATTATCAGACCATTTAACTGCTACTGTACACAAAGAAGGTAAAATTTGGCAGCAAGAATACGAAAGAGGTAAAGCTTTATATCCTGTAAAAACGATTGGCGAAACAGACTTTACTGGTACCATTGTAACTTTTTTACCAGACAAGTCAATTTTTCAGCAATCTACAGAATACAACTACGAAACTTTAGCTACACGTTTGCGTGAACTAGCGTATCTTAATAAAGGAATTACAATTACTTTAACAGATAAAAGAAATACAGATGATGAAGGCAACTTTGTTTCTGAAACTTTTCATTCTGATGAAGGTTTACCAGAATTTATAAAGTATTTAGATTCTACAAGAGAGCAACTAACAGCTTCTGTGATTTCTATGGAAGGTGAGAAAAACGGAATTCCGGTTGAAGTTGCTATGGTTTACAATACTTCTTACGCAGAAAACCTACATTCTTATGTAAATAATATCAATACGCATGAAGGTGGAACACATTTATCTGGTTTTAGACGTGGTTTAACAAGTACGCTTAAAAAATATGCAGATGAATCTGGTTTATTAAAAAATGTAAAGTTTGAAATTGCAGGAGACGATTTTAGAGAAGGATTAACCGCAATCGTTTCTGTTAAAGTTGCAGAACCTCAATTTGAAGGACAGACTAAAACTAAGTTAGGTAACAGAGAAGTTACTTCTGCAGTTTCTCAAGCGGTTTCAGAAATGCTTACCGATTATTTAGAAGAAAACCCTAACGATGCTAAAACAATTGTACAAAAAGTAATTTTAGCAGCAACCGCAAGACATGCAGCACGTAAAGCCAGAGAAATGGTGCAACGTAAAACTGTAATGAGTATTGGTGGTTTGCCTGGTAAATTATCTGACTGTTCTGAAACTGATCCTGCTCAGTGTGAAATATTTTTAGTTGAGGGAGATTCTGCCGGTGGAACAGCAAAACAAGGTAGAGACAGAAACTTTCAAGCAATTTTACCACTTCGTGGAAAAATCTTGAATGTTGAAAAAGCAATGCAACATAAAGTTTTTGAAAACGAAGAAATCAAAAATATGTTTACTGCTTTAGGTGTTTCTATTGGTACAGAAGAAGATCCTAGAGCCTTAAACTTATCTAAAGTTAGATATCATAAAGTAGTTATTATGTGTGATGCCGATGTAGATGGATCGCATATTGCAACTTTAATTTTAACATTCTTCTTTAGATATATGAGAGAAATGGTAGAGCAAGGATATATTTATATTGCAACACCACCTTTATATTTAGTTAAAAAAGGTCAAAAAAGAGAATACGCTTGGGATGATAATCAACGTGATTTGATTGCTCAGAAATTAGGTGGCGGTGTAAACATCCAAAGATATAAGGGTCTTGGAGAGATGAATGCAGAACAATTATGGGATACAACAATGAATCCAGAATTTAGAACTTTACGTAAAGTTGTAATTGATAGTCCTACAGAAGCAGATAGAGTTTTCTCTATGTTAATGGGAGACGAAGTACCACCACGTAGAGACTTTATTGAACGTAATGCAAAATATGCTAAAATTGATGTTTAAAAAACATTGAATTTAAAAGTAAAAGCCTCAACTATTTGTTGAGGCTTTTTTTGTACCTATCTTTAGGTATTTTCCCCTTTTTTGTAGCAAAACGGTTAATATTTTAGCAGTCTATTAACATAATTTTATATATTCGCTTAAGTTTCCCCGTTAATTATAGAAACATAACTAAAACATAACTAAACATGAAAAAATCTATTTTAATTTTCTTAGGAGCCATTGCATTGGCCTTTAACACCAATGCTCAAGACGGTTTTGAAGGCTACTTATTAGCAAGTGATCAAGATCGTGGTAAATTAATAAATGCTTATATAAATCCTGCAATGAAAGGATTAATACATAGTATGAATAATGGTTGGTACCACACAGCAAAAGTTCATAGCCCTTTCGGATTCGACCTTTCTATTGGTTTAAATGCCTCTTTAGTTCCAGAAGAAGATGAAATGTTTACCTTATCTGGTTTAAACTCTATAAATACTGGTTCTATATCTGCTGCAACTGTTGCTGGTTCAGAAGACTTTACTCCATTAACAGCTGTTAGTTTTCAAGACCCAAATAATCCTGCAATAACTTATACAACATCTTTTGAAGCACCAGGTGGTGTAAAAGAAAGCTTACCTCTTAATGCTGTTCCTGCACCTGCAGTTCAATTAAACTTAGGTTTACCTGCTAAATTTGAAGTTAGCTTAAGGTTGGTTCCTAAAGTTGGTTCTGACAATGTAAAAGGAGATTTATTTGGTATTGGATTAAAAAAAGAAATCACAAACTGGTTTGGCCCTTTAGACAAAACACCTTTACATGTTTCTATTTTAGCCGCATATACAACTATGAATGTTGATTATAACATTGAAGACAGTAACGCTGTAGATGTAACTGATGGAATTGCTCAATTTAAATTAAACTCATACAATGTAGAAGCTATAGCTTCATTAAACTTCCCTTTTATTAATTTATATGGTGGTTTTGGTTACGGTTCTGGTAGCTCTACGTTAAAAATGTTAGGAGACTATGAATTATCTTACGGTGGACAAACAAGAACTATTACAGATCCTATAGATTCTGAATTTAACGCTAGCGGATTTAGAACAACACTTGGTACAAGATTAAGCTTAGGGTTCTTTAAAATATTTGGTAGTTATACACTACAAGAATATAACACTGCTAATTTAGGTATTGCAATTAGCATTAGATAATTTTTATTTAAATATTCAACAAAAAAAAGACATCTCGTTAAGATGTCTTTTTTGGTTTAAAATAGTTAAAAATTCGCCTAAAAAATTGTATTTTAGCGGGATATATTTTAAACAAATAAAAAACATATAAATATGAAAGTTACAGTTGTTGGTGCAGGTGCAGTAGGTGCTAGTTGTGCAGAATACATTGCTATTAAAAATTTTGCTTCTGAAGTTGTTATTTTAGACATTAAAGAAGGTTTTGCAGAAGGTAAAGCAATGGATTTAATGCAAACAGCTTCTTTAAATGGTTTTGATACTAAAATTACTGGAAGCACAAATGATTATACTAAAACTGCAAATTCTGATGTTTGTGTAATTACTTCTGGTATTCCTAGAAAACCAGGGATGACTCGTGAAGAATTAATTGGTATTAATGCCGGAATTGTAAAAATGGTTTCTGCTAGTTTAATCGAGCATTCTCCAAACACAATTATCATTGTAGTTTCGAATCCTATGGATACTATGACGTATTTAGTTCATAAAACTACAGGATTACCTAAAAATAGAATTATCGGAATGGGTGGTGCATTAGACTCGGCTCGTTTTAAATATAGATTAGCAGAAGCTTTAGGTGCTCCTATTTCTGATGTTGACGGAATGGTAATTGGTGGGCATTCAGATAAAGGAATGGTTCCTTTAACTAGATTAGCTACTAGAAACTCTGTTCCTGTTTCAGAATTTATTTCAGAAGAAAGATTAGAACAAGTAAAACAAGATACTAAAGTTGGTGGTGCAACATTAACTGGTTTATTAGGAACTTCTGCTTGGTATGCTCCTGGTGCTGCAGTTTCTGGTATGGTACAAGCAATTGCTTGTGATACTAAAAAAATCTTTCCATGTTCTACTTTATTAGAAGGAGAATTTGGTTTAAACGATTTATGTATCGGAGTTCCTGTTGTTTTAGGTAAAAACGGAATTGAAAGCATTGTAGAAATCAACTTAAGCGATGCAGAAAAATCTCATTTAGAAGAATCTGCTGCGGGTGTTTCTAAAACAAACAGTTTATTAGAATTATAAGAAATTCTTATTTAAATTATAATTAAAAAGTCTAGCTTTAAAAAGCTAGACTTTTTTTTATTACTATAATTTAAAACTTTTAAATTATGACAATCCAGAAATAACTCCGTTTTTATCGATAAACATATTTTCTGATGCAGGTTTTGAAGGCAACCCAGGCATTCTCATCATTTTACCAAGAATAGGAATAACAAATTGTGCACCGGCTGCTATCTCAATTTCACGAACTGTAATTACAAAGTTTTTAGGCCTACCTATTAATTTATCATTATCAGAAAATGATTTTTGTGTTTTCGCCATACAAACAGCAAAATCATTAAAACCTAACCTATCAATTCTTTTTAGATTTAATAGCGCTTTGTTATCGTAAACAACCTTATCTGCACCATAAATTTCTTTAGCAATTATTTCTATTTTATCTTTTATAGGAGATTGCCAATTATACAAAGGCTTGTATTGTGTTGCTTTTGTTTCTACCACTTCTACAACAGCTTTTGCTAGATCACTTGTACCTTCTCCTCCGTTAGCCCATCCTTTAGAGAGAACCGCTTTTACACCTAATTTTGCACAACTTTCAATTAAAAAATTAACTTCTTCTTCAGAATCAGAAATAAAAAAATTTATTGCAACTACAGGTTCTATATTAAACTTTCTAATATTTTCTATATGCTTCTCTAAATTAGCAAAACCTTTTTTTACTTTTACCAAATCTGCAGTATCATAAGCATCTTTTAACGCGCCACCGTGATGACGTAAAGCTCTAATTGTAGCTACTAAAACTACACATTTAGGATTTAAATCTGCAAACTGAGATTTAATATTTAGAAATTTTTCAGCACCTAAATCTGCTCCAAAACCAGCTTCTGTAACAACATAATTAGACAAAGAAAGTCCCATTTTAGTTGCAATAATAGTGTTAGTACCTTGTGCAATGTTTGCAAATGGTCCGCCATGAATAATTGCAGGATTTTCTTCTAAAGTTTGTACCAAATTTGGTTTAATAGCATCTTTTAATAAAATTGCCATCGCATTTTCGGCTTTCAAATCTCTTGCAAATACTGGCTTTTTATCGAAAGTAAAACCAATAAAAATGTTACCCAATCGTTCTTTTAAATTTTCTAAATCAGAAGCCATACAAAGAATTGCCATAACTTCTGATGCCGGAGTAATATTAAAGCCATCTTGTCTAGGTATTCCGTTTGCTGTTCCTCCCAAACCAATAGTTACATCTCTAAGAGCTCTATCATTCATATCTATAACACGTTTCCAAAGAATAGTTCTAGGATCGATGTTTAAGTTATTTGTTTTACTTTGAAGGTTATTATCAATCAAAGCAGATAGTAAGTTATTGGCTTTTTCGATTGCATTAAAATCTCCTGTAAAATGCAGGTTAATGTCTTCCATTGGCACAACTTGAGAATATCCACCGCCAGCTGCACCACCTTTAATTCCGAAAACAGGCCCTAAAGAAGGTTCTCTCAAAACCACTGTCGCTTGTTTCCCAATCTTATTCAATCCTTCAGTTAATCCTATGGAAACTGTTGTTTTTCCTTCTCCGGCAGGAGTTGGAGTTAATGCAGTTACCAAAACCAAATTATTTTCTTTCACTTTGGTTTCATCTATTAAATGTAATGGCAATTTAGCTTTGTATTTACCATACATTTCTAAATCGTCTTCTTTCACATTTATTTTTGCTGCAATTTCTCTTATATGTAACAACTTTTTTGCTTGAGCAATTGCAATATCTGTTTGGTGTTTCATTTTTATATAATCTGAGTATTATTTTATCATTTTTGAAAAATAAATATAGTTAAATTTCATATTCTATAAAACGATAATCAGAATCGAAACAAACTTTAACATATAAATAATTTTCACTCTAACAAACTCATTTAAATAAGATTATATATTTAGAAAGTAAAACAACATTTTTTTATATATTTGGCGCATGCAAGCAAAATGGTACTTTAGTACTTTCTTTTTAATATTTATATACTTTGGCGCATTCCAAGAGCAAGTTTCTTTACCAAACCAAGAAATTGTTCTAGAATTTGTTGATGCAAATATTAATGAAAAAGATATTGAAAACTCTATTGCAGAAGTTAAAGAAAAACTATTAAAAGTTGGGATTACAAATATTGTAATTCATAAATCTGAAACTAGCACATTAAAGATCTCTTATTTTAGTAAGGTTGATATTAAAAACATAAGAGAAATTCTTTCTAAAGAGAATAAATTACTTTTAAATACAAATTCTCCTTATAAGAACTCAACAAATTATAATTTTGATGTTTACGAACTAAATGATGCAACACAATTATCTAATGTAGATAAAAAGTTTGTATTCGAAATTAAATACAATTCAGATCGTTTTACTACTGTTAACTATAGTGCTTTAATTAAAAACTTAGAAAGTAGTACAGCAGAACAATTGTATAAAACTGCTTACAAAGTAAATAAGGACAATCCTTTTACAAAAGATAAAGCTTCTTGTAAAGAACCAGAAGTTAGGGCTGGCCCAAAGTCTTATCTATCTTAACAAAAGTATTTTTAAACACTTTTTAAGAATACACTTCAATTTTATGAGAACCATACTCATAAGCTAAAAAACATACAAAAAAATTAATTGTCTGATAATTCGAGAAACTATATATTTGCTCGTTTTTAACAAAAAAAAGCAGACAATAAAATAAAAAACATGCAAAACAAAGGACTTATTAAAGTATTCGCTATCCTTTTCGGAATAGTGAGTTTATATCAACTATCATTTACATTTTTAGCCAATAAGGTAGAAGATGATGCAAAAGTATATGCAGAAGAAAAAGTAACGGATAATGATGCTAGATTAAAAGCAACAACAGAAAAAAAATATTTAGACAGTGTTGCTAATAAAAACATTGTAGATTTAGGTATTGCAGAATACACTTATAACGATGTAAGAGACAAAGAAATGAATCTTGGTCTTGATTTAAAAGGTGGTATTAATGCAATCTTACAAGTTTCTGTAAAAGAAGTTTTAAAGAATTTATCTAACGATTCTAAAAACGAAGCTTTTAACAAGGCTTTAGAAATTGCAGACGAGAAGCAAAAAAGTAGTAATTCTAACTATTTAGATTTATTTTTCGAAGAATTCGAATTACTTGCTGGAGATACTAAATTAAGCGATCCATCAATTTTTGGTACGAAAGCATTAAGTGATAAAATCTCTTTTAACGAAAACAATATTTCTGTTAGAGAAACTTTACAAAAAGAAATAAACAGTTCTATTGGTACTGCTTTTGAAGTATTAAGAAGTAGAATTGATAAATTTGGAGTTTCTTCTCCAAACATTCAAAGAATTGGTAATTCTGGTAGAATTCAAATTGAATTACCTGGTGCTAAAGACATCGAACGTGTAACTTCTTTAATTACAAGTAAAGCAGAATTACAGTTTTGGGAAGTTTACACAAATGCAGAGGTTTTACAATATTTATCTATAGCAAACTCTAAGTCTATCGAGTTATTAAAAGATACATCTGTAACTGAAAAAGTAAAGGACACTACTAAAAAAGATGATATTGATGATTTATTAGGAGAATCTATCGATTCTACACAAGTAAATCAAAAAATGCTTTTCTCTTACTTAAGCCCAATGCAAGCACAAATAAGCTCTACAATTGGTTATTCTAAAGTAATTGATACTGCAAAAGTAAATGATTTATTAAAGAGAAAAGAAATTAGAGATTTATTACCAAACGAGTTACGTTATGTAAAATTCTTATGGGATTATAAATCTTTTTCTACAGAAAGAAATGCAACTTCAGATGATGAGTTTGAAGCTGATGAAATTGTTGCTTTATACGCTATAAAATCTAACAGAAATGATGTTGCTCCTTTAGAAGGTGATGTAATTTTAGATGCGTCTCAAGTATACAGTCAATTAAACAAGCCAGAAGTAAGCATGACAATGAATAGTGGTGCAACAAAAGCTTGGGCAAAATTAACAACAGATTTAGCTGCACAACCAAACAAATTTATTGCTGTAGTATTAGATGATAACGTTTACACAGCACCAACAGTAAATAATGCAATTACAGGTGGTAGCACTTCTATTTCTGGTGGAAGCATGACTGTTGCAGAAGCAGAAGATATTGCTACAGTATTAAAGGCAGGTAAATTACCAGCTGCTGCAAGAATTATTCAAGCAGAAGTTGTTGGGCCTTCTTTAGGTCAAGAATCTATCAACGCTTCTATCAACTCATTTGGTTTAGCTATTTTATTAGTTTTAATCTGGATGGTTTTATACTATGGTAAAGCTGGTTTATATGCAGATATTGCATTAGCAGTAAACATTTTATTTATCTTCGGTATTTTAGCATCATTTAATGCTGTATTAACTTTACCTGGTATTGCTGGTATTATCTTAACAATAGGTATGTCTGTAGATGCCAACGTAATTATATTCGAAAGAATTAAAGAAAGTTTATCTAAAAAGAAAGGTTTAAAGCAATCTGTAGAAGAAGGATTCTCTGTAAAAGGAGCATTATCTGCAATTATTGATGCAAACATTACTACATTATTAACAGGTATTATTTTATATGTTTTTGGTACAGGACCAATTAAAGGTTTTGCTTTAACATTAATGATTGGTATTGCAACATCTTTATTTACTGCAGTATTTATTACACGTTTATTAATTGACGGTGCTGTAAATAAAAATTCTAAATTAACATTTAACACTTCTTTCTCTAAAGGATGGTTCCAAAATATTAATGTAGAATTCTTAAAGAAACGTAAAATTGCTTATGTAATTTCTGGTGCAATTATTATTGGAGGTTTAATCTCTATTTTTTCTATCGGATTAAAGCAAGGTGTAGATTTTAAAGGTGGTAGATCTTATGTTGTTCGTTTTGATCAAGACATGAATGCTACAGAAGTTGCAGAAACTTTAAAAGGAGCATTTGGTACTGCACCAGAAGTAAAAACTTATGGTACGCCAAATCAATTAAAAATTACAACAGTTTATAAAATAGAAGACGAAGGACAAGAAGTAGACGAAGAAGTACAAAGTACTTTATTTACAGGTTTACAATCTTATTTAGGTGAAACTTCTTACGAAAACTTTAAACCAGGTTTCGAAAAAGAAAGTGCTGGTGTAATGAGTTATATTAAAGTAGAACCAACAATTGCAGATGATATTAAAACATCAGCATTATATGCAGTATTCGGTTCTTTATTAGTAGTATTCTTATACATTTTATTACGTTTTAGAAAAGTATCTTTCTCTATTGGTGCTGTAATTGCAGTTTTCCATGATGTATTAATCGTATTAGGTGTATTCTCTATTACTTATAGCTTTATGCCTTTTGACATGGAAATTGGTCAATCTTTTATTGCGGCAATATTAACCGTTGTTGGTTATTCGCTAAATGATACCGTGGTAATATTCGATAGAATTAGAGAATTCGCAGGTATCCATTCTAACTGGAAATACAGCGAAGTTGTAGACAAAGCATTAAGTTCTACTTTAGGAAGAACAATCAACACTTCTTTAACAACATTATTAGTAATGTTAGCAATCTTCTTATTTGGTGGAGATTCTATTAAAGGATTTATGTTTGCCTTAATTGTAGGTGTAGCTGTTGGTACATATTCATCTTTATTTGTGGCAACACCAATAATGTTTGATACCTCAAAAAAAGAAGAAAAGAACAAATAGTTCTAACTTAACTTAACAAAAACCGTTTTCTTGTGCTTAAACATAAGAAAACGGTTTTTTCATTTCATTAATAGCAGTTATATTTGCAAACTTATGAGTATTATAAAACTTCAAGACCTTTATTTTAAACCTTATATTAACAAGGATAAAATTTCGGCAATTGTAAAGTATTTAGCAACAGCTGTAAAAGCAGATTTACCAAAAGATGAAGTTCCTATTTTTGTAGGAATTTTAAACGGATGCTTTTTATTTGCAGCAGATTTTATTAGAGAATATCAAGGCGATTGTGAAGTATCTTTTGTTAAGCTAGCTTCTTACAATGGCACAAGTAGTACAGATAATGTTAAACAGTTAGTTGGTATTAACGAAGATTTAACTGGCAGAACCGTTATCATCTTAGAAGACATTATAGATACAGGTACAACGCTTCAAGAAATTTATAATATCTTTAAAGATAAAAATGTAAAGCAACTAAAAGTAGCTACATTATTTTTTAAACCAGATGTTTTTAGAAAAGAACTACCCATAGATTATATCGGTCAAAGTATCGAAGATAAATTTATTGTTGGTTATGGTTTAGATTATAATGGTTTAGGAAGAAATTACCCAGAAATATATCAATTATCAACAACACCACAAATGAAAAACATCGTATTATTTGGCCCTCCAGGAGCTGGAAAAGGAACACAAGCAGAGTATTTAAAGGAAATGTATAATTTAGTACACATTTCTACTGGAGACGTATTCCGTTTTAACATCAAAAACCAAACAGAACTTGGTATGTTGGCTAAAAAATATATGGATGATGGAAATTTAGTACCAGATGAGGTTACTATTAACATGCTAAAAGCAGAAGTAGAAAAAAATACAGATGCTAAAGGTTTTATTTTTGATGGTTTTCCAAGAACAGAATCTCAAGCAGAAGCTTTAGATGCATTTTTAGCGGAAAAAGGAGAACAAATAAATGGTATGGTTGCTTTAGAAGTGCCAGAAGACGTATTAGTTACTCGTTTATTAGAAAGAGGTAAAACAAGCGGAAGAACAGACGATACCGACGAAGGTAAAATTAGAAACCGCTTTAATGAATACAACACAAAAACTGCAATTCTTAAAGATTATTTTGAAGCTCAAAATAAATATTACGGAATTAATGGTGTTGGTTCTATAGAAGAAATAACACAAAGAATTTCTAAAGTATTTGATACT
>NZ_CP150496.1:1372500-1375000 GCF_038019025.1 Polaribacter marinaquae | reverse complement strand
GGTAATTTAAGTTAGATAGTTCGATTCTATCATTTCTACAAGATTAAGATTTAGGTTTTGTTTTTAAAGAGCAAGATTTGATACCTTAAAAGTTCATTGAAAATATTGAAATTGACAGCGTAAACAAAGAGTAGAATAACCACATTATTAATAATGTAAATTCTTTTGAAACTTATTCATTAAAATATTTAAGATATACAATGAAGAGTTTGATCCTGGCTCAGGATGAACGCTAGCGGCAGGCTTAACACATGCAAGTCGAGGGGTAACATTGTGCTTGCACAGATGACGACCGGCGCACGGGTGCGTAACGCGTATAGAACCTACCTTTTACAGAGGGATAGCCTTTAGAAATGAAGATTAATACCTCATAGTATTGCGATTTGGCATCAGGTTGTAATTAAAGATTTATCGGTAAAAGATGGCTATGCGTCCTATTAGTTAGTTGGTGAGGTAACGGCTTACCAAGACATCGATAGGTAGGGGTCCTGAGAGGGAGATCCCCCACACTGGTACTGAGACACGGACCAGACTCCTACGGGAGGCAGCAGTGAGGAATATTGGACAATGGAGGAGACTCTGATCCAGCCATGCCGCGTGCAGGAAGACTGCCCTATGGGTTGTAAACTGCTTTTATACAGGAAGAAACACTAGTACGTGTACTAGCTTGACGGTACTGTAAGAATAAGGACCGGCTAACTCCGTGCCAGCAGCCGCGGTAATACGGAGGGTCCGAGCGTTATCCGGAATCATTGGGTTTAAAGGGTCCGCAGGCGGTCGATTAAGTCAGAGGTGAAATCCCATAGCTTAACTATGGAACTGCCTTTGATACTGGTTGACTTGAGTCATATGGAAGTAGATAGAATGTGTAGTGTAGCGGTGAAATGCATAGATATTACACAGAATACCGATTGCGAAGGCAGTCTACTACGTATGTACTGACGCTCATGGACGAAAGCGTGGGGAGCGAACAGGATTAGATACCCTGGTAGTCCACGCCGTAAACGATGGACACTAGTTGTTGGGATTTATCTCAGTGACTAAGCGAAAGTGATAAGTGTCCCACCTGGGGAGTACGATCGCAAGATTGAAACTCAAAGGAATTGACGGGGGCCCGCACAAGCGGTGGAGCATGTGGTTTAATTCGATGATACGCGAGGAACCTTACCAGGGCTTAAATGTAGTATGACAGGTTTAGAGATAGACTTTTCTTCGGACATATTACAAGGTGCTGCATGGTTGTCGTCAGCTCGTGCCGTGAGGTGTCAGGTTAAGTCCTATAACGAGCGCAACCCTTGTCGTTAGTTGCCAGCATGTAAAGATGGGGACTCTAACGAGACTGCCGGTGCAAACCGTGAGGAAGGTGGGGATGACGTCAAATCATCACGGCCCTTACGTCCTGGGCCACACACGTGCTACAATGGTATGGACAATGAGCAGCCATCTGGCAACAGAGAGCGAATCTACAAACCATATCACAGTTCGGATCGGAGTCTGCAACTCGACTCCGTGAAGCTGGAATCGCTAGTAATCGGATATCAGCCATGATCCGGTGAATACGTTCCCGGGCCTTGTACACACCGCCCGTCAAGCCATGGAAGCTGGGAGTGCCTGAAGTCGGTCACCGCAAGGAGCCGCCTAGGGTAAAACTGGTAACTAGGGCTAAGTCGTAACAAGGTAGCCGTACCGGAAGGTGCGGCTGGAACACCTCCTTTCTAGAGAAAGATGGTGAGTTACAAAAGGTACATTTTACTCTTTGCTGTTAATTTTAAAATAAAGAAAGTATTAAGCTATTATAGTCTCGTAGCTCAGCTGGTTAGAGCGCTACACTGATAATGTAGAGGTCGGCAGTTCGAGTCTGCCCGGGACTACAAAATAGGTATACTTTAAGGAAATTCTGGAAACTAGAGAATTCTAAATTCGTAATTCTGAATTCAAAATTCAAAATTTCAAATGGGGGATTAGCTCAGTTGGCTAGAGCGCTTGCCTTGCACGCAAGAGGTCATCGGTTCGACTCCGATATTCTCCACAACGGTCAATTATAATAGATAGGCCACAAGTTCATTGACATATTGGTAAAATGATATCGTAAGAATCAAAAAGATAGAGAACAAATAGATATTTATATCTATTATATTTATAAAAATATAAAAGAGCTCGTTGTGATGTATTTATACATCATAGCAAAAAGTACAATAAGTTAAGTAAGGGCGTATGGCGGATGCCTAGGCTCTCAGAGGCGATGAAGGACGTGATAAGCTGCGAAAAGCTACGGGGAGGGGCACATACCTTATAATCCGTAGATATCCGAATGGGGCAACCCACTATGTTGAAGACATAGTACCGAAAGGGGCAAACCCGGTGAACTGAAACATCTAAGTAACCGGAGGAAGAGAAAACAATAGTGATTCCGTTAGTAGTGGCGAGCGAACGCGGATTAGCCCAAACCAATGTTGTTACGGCAATATTGGGGTTGTAGGACCACAATATTCAATGCTAA
>NZ_CP150496.1:20000-22500 GCF_038019025.1 Polaribacter marinaquae | reverse complement strand
ACTTAGATGTTTCAGTTCACCGGGTTTGCCCCTTTCGGTACTATGTCTTCAACATAGTGGGTTGCCCCATTCGGATATCTACGGATTATAAGGTATGTGCCCCTCCCCGTAGCTTTTCGCAGCTTATCACGTCCTTCATCGCCTCTGAGAGCCTAGGCATCCGCCATACGCCCTTACTTAACTTATTGTACTTTTTGCTATGATGTATAAATACATCACAACGAGCTCTTTTATATTTTTATAAATATAATAGATATAAATATCTATTTGTTCTCTATCTTTTTGATTCTTACGATATCATTTTACCAATATGTCAATGAACTTGTGGCCTATCTATTATAATTGACCGTTGTGGAGAATATCGGAGTCGAACCGATGACCTCTTGCGTGCAAGGCAAGCGCTCTAGCCAACTGAGCTAATCCCCCATTTGAAATTTTGAATTTTGAATTCAGAATTACGAATTTAGAATTCTCTAGTTTCCAGAATTTCCTTAAAGTATACCTATTTTGTAGTCCCGGGCAGACTCGAACTGCCGACCTCTACATTATCAGTGTAGCGCTCTAACCAGCTGAGCTACGAGACTATAATAGCTTAATACTTTCTTTATTTTAAAATTAACAGCAAAGAGTAAAATGTACCTTTTGTAACTCACCATCTTTCTCTAGAAAGGAGGTGTTCCAGCCGCACCTTCCGGTACGGCTACCTTGTTACGACTTAGCCCTAGTTACCAGTTTTACCCTAGGCGGCTCCTTGCGGTGACCGACTTCAGGCACTCCCAGCTTCCATGGCTTGACGGGCGGTGTGTACAAGGCCCGGGAACGTATTCACCGGATCATGGCTGATATCCGATTACTAGCGATTCCAGCTTCACGGAGTCGAGTTGCAGACTCCGATCCGAACTGTGATATGGTTTGTAGATTCGCTCTCTGTTGCCAGATGGCTGCTCATTGTCCATACCATTGTAGCACGTGTGTGGCCCAGGACGTAAGGGCCGTGATGATTTGACGTCATCCCCACCTTCCTCACGGTTTGCACCGGCAGTCTCGTTAGAGTCCCCATCTTTACATGCTGGCAACTAACGACAAGGGTTGCGCTCGTTATAGGACTTAACCTGACACCTCACGGCACGAGCTGACGACAACCATGCAGCACCTTGTAATATGTCCGAAGAAAAGTCTATCTCTAAACCTGTCATACTACATTTAAGCCCTGGTAAGGTTCCTCGCGTATCATCGAATTAAACCACATGCTCCACCGCTTGTGCGGGCCCCCGTCAATTCCTTTGAGTTTCAATCTTGCGATCGTACTCCCCAGGTGGGACACTTATCACTTTCGCTTAGTCACTGAGATAAATCCCAACAACTAGTGTCCATCGTTTACGGCGTGGACTACCAGGGTATCTAATCCTGTTCGCTCCCCACGCTTTCGTCCATGAGCGTCAGTACATACGTAGTAGACTGCCTTCGCAATCGGTATTCTGTGTAATATCTATGCATTTCACCGCTACACTACACATTCTATCTACTTCCATATGACTCAAGTCAACCAGTATCAAAGGCAGTTCCATAGTTAAGCTATGGGATTTCACCTCTGACTTAATCGACCGCCTGCGGACCCTTTAAACCCAATGATTCCGGATAACGCTCGGACCCTCCGTATTACCGCGGCTGCTGGCACGGAGTTAGCCGGTCCTTATTCTTACAGTACCGTCAAGCTAGTACACGTACTAGTGTTTCTTCCTGTATAAAAGCAGTTTACAACCCATAGGGCAGTCTTCCTGCACGCGGCATGGCTGGATCAGAGTCTCCTCCATTGTCCAATATTCCTCACTGCTGCCTCCCGTAGGAGTCTGGTCCGTGTCTCAGTACCAGTGTGGGGGATCTCCCTCTCAGGACCCCTACCTATCGATGTCTTGGTAAGCCGTTACCTCACCAACTAACTAATAGGACGCATAGCCATCTTTTACCGATAAATCTTTAATTACAACCTGATGCCAAATCGCAATACTATGAGGTATTAATCTTCATTTCTAAAGGCTATCCCTCTGTAAAAGGTAGGTTCTATACGCGTTACGCACCCGTGCGCCGGTCGTCATCTGTGCAAGCACAATGTTACCCCTCGACTTGCATGTGTTAAGCCTGCCGCTAGCGTTCATCCTGAGCCAGGATCAAACTCTTCATTGTATATCTTAAATATTTTAATGAATAAGTTTCAAAAGAATTTACATTATTAATAATGTGGTTATTCTACTCTTTGTTTACGCTGTCAATTTCAATATTTTCAATGAACTTTTAAGGTATCAAATCTTGCTCTTTAAAAACAAAACCTAAATCTTAATCTTGTAGAAATGATAGAATCGAACTATCTAACTTAAATTACCGTTATTCCAAAATCTCTCTGAACGTTTTTGCTATCTCGTTTAGCGGGTGCAAATATAAAACTTATTTCTAATCTAACAAGAAAAATAAATCTTTTTTTTAATTTAATTTCTTAACCCGA
>NZ_CP150496.1:0-15000 GCF_038019025.1 Polaribacter marinaquae | reverse complement strand
TCCATGAGCGTCAGTACATACGTAGTAGACTGCCTTCGCAATCGGTATTCTGTGTAATATCTATGCATTTCACCGCTACACTACACATTCTATCTACTTCCATATGACTCAAGTCAACCAGTATCAAAGGCAGTTCCATAGTTAAGCTATGGGATTTCACCTCTGACTTAATCGACCGCCTGCGGACCCTTTAAACCCAATGATTCCGGATAACGCTCGGACCCTCCGTATTACCGCGGCTGCTGGCACGGAGTTAGCCGGTCCTTATTCTTACAGTACCGTCAAGCTAGTACACGTACTAGTGTTTCTTCCTGTATAAAAGCAGTTTACAACCCATAGGGCAGTCTTCCTGCACGCGGCATGGCTGGATCAGAGTCTCCTCCATTGTCCAATATTCCTCACTGCTGCCTCCCGTAGGAGTCTGGTCCGTGTCTCAGTACCAGTGTGGGGGATCTCCCTCTCAGGACCCCTACCTATCGATGTCTTGGTAAGCCGTTACCTCACCAACTAACTAATAGGACGCATAGCCATCTTTTACCGATAAATCTTTAATTACAACCTGATGCCAAATCGCAATACTATGAGGTATTAATCTTCATTTCTAAAGGCTATCCCTCTGTAAAAGGTAGGTTCTATACGCGTTACGCACCCGTGCGCCGGTCGTCATCTGTGCAAGCACAATGTTACCCCTCGACTTGCATGTGTTAAGCCTGCCGCTAGCGTTCATCCTGAGCCAGGATCAAACTCTTCATTGTATATCTTAAATATTTTAATGAATAAGTTTCAAAAGAATTTACATTATTAATAATGTGGTTATTCTACTCTTTGTTTACGCTGTCAATTTCAATATTTTCAATGAACTTTTAAGGTATCAAATCTTGCTCTTTAAAAACAAAACCTAAATCTTAATCTTGTAGAAATGATAGAATCGAACTATCTAACTTAAATTACCGTTATTCCAAAATCTCTCTGAACGTTTTTGCTATCTCGTTTAGCGGGTGCAAATATAAAACTTATTTCTAATCTAACAAGAAAAATAAATCTTTTTTTTAATTTAATTTCTTAACCCGAAAACCTGAACTTTTTTCCGAAAAATTCGGACTGCAAAGATACAATCTTTTTTATTTATAATCCTAATTAAAAATTACTTTTATTTTAAAGGATTTTAAATAAAGTTAAAACGTTAATGAACTTGACTAAAAAGATATTTCTTTGTTAGCGGGTGCAAACATACAACCTCTTTTTAATTACACAACTATAATTTGTTGTTATTTTAAACTATTTTTAACACAAAAGTAAAACTAATTAAAAATCAACAACTTACAAACAATAAGTTCTTTTAATTTTTTAATAATAATTAATCTCTGCTTTATAAAAACTGATAATTAAGTGTAATTTTAGGGTTTTATCGTTTTAAAAAAATCTTGTAAAATGGTAAAAAACAGAAAACACATACAAGTAAATACTTAAATAAATGTAAAAATGTTAGCAAACTTGCTGTGTTAGGGATTGAAATGACATCCTTTTTATGGGATACTTCTATAACAAAGTAAAAAATTAAGTGAGTTTTTAATTAAGTTAAGTATTAATTTGAGGAATAAAAGCTCATAAAAAGATATAATGTAAAGCCCGACCACGATTTTTTTCGTGGTAACACCCAAAAAATATCGATTATTTCTTCTTATTTACCTTTTTTAGCATCTTAGAAAACATCTTTTTATATTCTTCTACATCAATTTTACCTTTTCTTGATGCTATTACTTTTACGTAATCGAAGTTTAGTTTTGTTTTTTGAGCTTCTAATTTGTCTTCTTGAAAAGCTCTTTGCAACACGTCTTCTATTAAATAGTCTTCGTTATTTGATTCTGGATGGTATTCTGTTTTTAAAGATAACTTAAAAACATTTGCAGTTGTATTGTACCAAAACGCTTTCCAGCCACTTCTTAAACCTTTGATATTATTAAAAGCTGTTTTACCGGTTTGACGATGAATTAACTTTATAAGTATTCTACCTTCTGTGGTAGTCATCTTTTTAATCTGATCTGTAAATTCGCCTTCTATATATTTTTGAACTAGCCTTGTATACTTTTTACGTTTACTTTTTGATTTTATTTTTTCTAATCGGTTATTTAAACTATCTAATCTTTGAGATGCTAGTTTTGCAAACGGATACGCTTTGTACACTTTTTTTTTGAACCATAAATAATAGCGAATATCTTCTCTTGAAGTAAATTTATGTTTTGGTAACAATGCAATTTCATTTAACTGTATTACTACAGAATCGCCAGGTTTAACAAAAATGTAATCTTCTAAGTTTTTAGGTAGAGAATCTACCTCTCTTTTCTGAGCAAAAGAGCAAATAGAGATAGACATTATATATATGTAAAGTATTCGTTTCAAAAAATGAGATTTGTTATTCTTATTGTCTTGTGCAAATTAAATACCAAAGTGCATTTATTAACTTATTTTATCTATAAATTCTTGTTCTGAAATAATAGAAATTCCTAAATCTTGTGCTTTTGTTAATTTACTTGGTCCCATATTATCACCAGCAACAACAAAAGTTGTTTTTTTTGATATGGAAGAACTTACCTTACCTCCGTTATCTTCAATTGCTTTTTTAAGTTCGTTTCTAGACATTTGATGAAATACGCCAGAAACCACAAAAACTTGATCTTTTAAAATTTCTGTTTGATTTTCTAAACTCTCTGCCGATACTTCTAATTGTAATCCGTGAGATTTTAATCTATCTATTAATTGAATATTACCTAAATCTGATGAAAAATCTAAAATACTTTGTGCAATCCTATCTCCTATTTCATCTACATTTATTAATTCTTCTAAAGATGCAGCCATTAAGTTATCTATAGATTTAAAATGTTTTGCTAGCTTTTTTGCTACAGTTTCTCCTACAAATCGAATACCTAAGGCAAATAAAACTTTTTCGAACGGAATTTGTTTTGATTTCTCAATACCGTCTATCATATTATTAGCAGATTTTTCTGCCATTCTTTCTAATGGAATTACTTGGTCTACTTTTAAATCATACAAGTCTGCATAATTTTGAATTAAACCTTCTTTTCGAAGTAAATCTACAGTTTCGCCGCCTAAACCATCAATATCCATGGCTTTTCTAGAAATAAAATGCTGAATTCTACCCGTTATTTGTGGTGCACAACCAAATTGATTTGGGCAATAATGTTTAGCGTCTCCTTCTGTTCTTACTAATTTGGTATTGCATTCTGGGCAATGTGTTGCATATTGAGTTGGCTGTGAATTTTCTGAACGTTTGGTAAAATCTACCGCAATTATTTTTGGAATGATCTCTCCGCCTTTTTCAACAAAAACAGTATCATGAACTCGAATATCTAATTTTTCTATTTGATCTGCATTGTGTAAAGATGCTCTTTTTACTGTTGTGCCCGCAAGTTGCACTGGTTGTAAATTGGCTACTGGTGTAATTGCACCTGTTCTACCAACTTGATATGTAATTTCTTCTAAGATTGTAGATACTTGTTCGGCTTTAAATTTATATGCAATTGCCCAACGTGGTGCTTTTGCTGTATAGCCTAACTCTTCTTGTTGTTGAAGATTATTCACTTTTATTACAATTCCGTCTGTTTCGTAAGGTAATTCATGACGTTTGGCATCCCAAAAATTTACAAACTCGAAAACTTCATCAATAGATTTTGCTAACTTTATTGTATTTGGAACTTTAAAACCAACCTTTCTTGCATTTTCTAAACTCTCGTAATGGGTTTTATATTTTCTTTCTGATGTAACAACTTGATATAGCAAACAATCTAGCGGCCTTTTTGCTACTTCTGTACTGTCTTGTAATTTTAAACTTCCGCTTGCTGTATTTCTAGGATTTCTATATTCTTCTTCGCCATTTTCTAATCGTTCTGCATTCATTTTATTGAATCCGTCTAATGGAAGAATAATTTCACCACGCATTTCGAAATCAGAAATAAAATCTTTTTTTATTGACAACGGTAGAGATCTAATTGTTTTAACATTATTAGTTACTTCATCTCCTTGAAAACCATCACCACGCGTTACAGCTTTTATAAATTTACCATTTTCGTAAGTTAAATTTATCGATGCTCCATCAAATTTAAGTTCGCAAGTAAATTCTAAATCAGAACTTCCTAAAACTTTTTCTACACGCTTTTCCCAATCTAATAAATCTTCTTTAGAATACGAATTGTCTAAAGAATACATTCTGTTTTTATGAACAACTGTCTTAAAATTTTTAGTAACCGTACCACCTACTCTTTGTGTTGGCGAGTTTGCATCAAAAAAAATAGGATTTTCTTTCTCTAACTTTTCTAACTCTTTTAATTTAATATCGAAATCGAAGTCTGAAATTGTAGCATTATCTAATACATAATAATTATAATTATGATTATTTAATTCTTCTCTAAGGTTTTCTATTTTTTGCTGAACAGTCATTTTGATTTTAAAATTTACTTTCGAATTGAAGTGTGCAAGAATAACATCAAAAATAATACATTAAAAACAACTACAAACAAGCTAAGTATCCAAATTAAGCAATTTACCTATATTCATAACATAACTACCTAATTAACTTTGTATTAAACAAATATTTAAATCTAAAAATTATTATTGTAAAAATTATTAAACTTTTTATTTAGGGAAATTCATACAAAAGAATTGTTCGATTTATAACTATTGTAAAATAAATTGACTGGTTTTTAAAGATGAATTTAAAAAGACTTTAAGTGAATTCCCCCCAAAATCATTTAAACGAAAAATTATGAATGAACATGTACAAAAACTAAAAAAATTAGAAATCGACCGATCAGCTAATGGATTCTTGACAAATTTTAACCAATGGACTATTGAAATTGGTGAAATAATAGCGTAAGAACACAATATTCACCTAACGAATACACATTGGGATATTATTTCTTGGATACAAGAACTATATAAGAGAAAAAAAGAGGTTACTATTGAAGCAATTACAAAAACTGAAATAGTAAATATAAATGAACTCTTCGATTTATTTACCGATGATGCGATTTTAGTTTCTACAAAAATAGCGGGATTACCTTGCTTAAATAAACTTAAAAAAACAGCTTGAGATTAAACTTTTGTTTGCAAACTAGTTTAGCCCTGATGGAGCTATTTGTTTGAGCTCTTTTGAGGAACGAAAAAAGCGAGTAGCGAGAGCAGGAAATAGCTTCTTGTAAAAAAAACTAAGCCCAATACACAAAGTATTGGGCTTTTACATTTAACTTTTGTTAAATGAATTTGCACTAAGAGTATTTTAATAATATGTAAACCTTCTAACTTTTGCAATGTGTTTTGCTAAACGAATTACTTGATGTGAATAACCGTATTCATTATCGTACCAAACGTAAATTACAATTGTATCTTCGTCTGTAAGTGTTGCTTTGCTATCAAAAATTGATGGCGCAGTTGTACCAATAATATCAGATGAAACTAATTCGTTGTCTATAGAATATTTAATTTGTTCTACTAATTCACCTTCTAAAGCATACTTTTTAATTAATGAGTTAACACCTTCTTTAGTCACTTTAGTATTTAACTGTAAATTTAAGATAGCTAAAGATCCGTTTGGTACCGGAACTCTAATTGCATTTGAAGTTAATTTTCCTGCTAAAGCTGGTATTGCTTTAGAAACTGCAGCACCTGCGCCAGTTTCTGTAATTACCATGTTTAAGGCAGCTGCTCTTCCTCTTCTATATTTACTATGCATGTTGTCTACTAAATTTTGATCGTTAGTATATGCATGTATTGTTTCTAAATGTCCTTTTTTAATACCATAATTATCTTCTAAAACCCTTAAAACCGGCGTAATTGCATTGGTTGTACAAGAAGCAGCAGAAAAAATATCTACTTTATCTGGACTATTTTGTTTGTGATTAACACCATGAACTATATTAGGAACTCCTTTTGCTGGCGCAGTAATTAAAACTTTGCTTGCTCCATTTGCTTTTAAATGTCTACTTAAAGCTGCTTCGTCTCTAAAAGCACCTGTATTATCTATAATTAAAGCATCGTTAATATTAAATTCTGTATAATCTATATCTTCTGGTTGTTTTGCAGAAATCATATACACTGTAGTACCGTTAATTATAAGTGCATTATTTTCTGCATCTACAGTTACGGTTCCTAAGAAATCACCATGTACAGAATCTACACTTAATAATGATGCTCTTTTTTCTAAAACTGTTTGGTTAATTTCACCACGAGTAACAATTGCTCTTAATCTTAATTGAGAACCTTTTCCCATTTTAGTCATTAACTCTCTAGCTAATAAACGACCAATTCTACCAAAACCATATAAAACAACATCTTTTGGTTGAATGTCTTTTGCAACTGTTGCATCTTTTAATTTATTCTGAACAAAGGCTACTTTGTCCTCTCCTTTTTTAGCACCTAAATAACATTCGTATGCCAATTTACCAATATCTAATTTTGATGATGGCAATTCTATTTGCTGAATTGCTTTTGCAATATCTAACGCATCTAAAATTGAAATTGGTTTGCTAACAAATTCTTTAGCGTATTCAATTAAGTTTAAAACTTCACTGGCTCTTTTATCTACTAACGGATTTCTAAAAAGAACTAATTCTATAGATTTATCATACCATAAATCGTTTACGATATTAATAAATTCTACAGTAGCTCTTCTATTTTGGGCTTGTGATAAAACTTCTTCGTTGTAATTTACTTTTGTTGACATAGTTGTGTTACTATAATTTAATTTTCGGCAAAAGTATTTCTTTTTTTGACAATACGAAATCGATTTCGTTAAAATTTTTAAAATAAAAAAAATCCCGATTAAAAACCGGGATTCTTTACATATTTACTTTACTATATTAATACCTAAAAACATATCTTTCTTTTTCTCCTTCTAAATTTATAACCTCTATATATAAAGGCTGTCCTTTACCTAAAGAAGAATCTAACAATTGTGAAACTTGATCTGCATTGGTTACTGGTTTTTTATTAATTTTCGTAATTATGAAACCTTCTTTTACTCCGTAATAAATTAAATTTTTATTACCGTTTCTAACAATTTTAACACCATTTTCTATGTTAAACTTACGTTTTTCGGCTTTTGTGATGTCTTTAAGAATTATGTTAATACTGCTAGATATAAAAGTATCTTTCTTAGTAAGTTTAACATTCTTATTGATTAATTCTCCATCTCTTTCAACAGTTAAAATAACTTCGTCTCCTGGTCTTTTTGCTGTTAACTGCCCTCTAAGTTCAGAAAATTTAGAAATTTTTACGTTATTTACTTTCTTTATAATATCGCCTTCTTTTAAACCTGCTTTTTTAGCACCACTTCCATCAGAAACAGCATCAATTCTAACACCTTCTTCTTTAAATTCAGCATCAACATTAATACCTAAAATTGCTTGTTGTACTTGACCGAATTCTAAAATATCATCAATTATTTTTTTAGCAATATTAGATGGTACCGCAAAAGAATATCCAATAAAAGAACCTGTTTTAGATGAAATTGCTGTATTAATTCCAATTAATTCTCCTCTTGTATTTACCAAAGCTCCACCACTATTACCAGGGTTAACGGCTGCATCTGTTTGAATAAAAGATTCTATATTTCTGTTTCCTTCTAAATCTCTACCTTTTGCGGACACAATTCCTGCAGTTACTGTAGATGTAAGGTTGTAAGGGTTACCAACTGCCAATACCCATTCTCCAATTTTTATAGTGTCAGAATCGGCAAAAGGAACATAAGGTAAATCTATATCTGCTTCTATTTTTAACAATGCAATATCATTAGCTGCATCTGTACCAATTAATTTTGCTGGATATTTTTTTTGATTATTTAAAGTAATTTCTAAATTACTTGCACCGTCTATTACATGATTGTTTGTTACAATATAACCGTCTGGCGAAATTATAACACCACTACCCGTACCTACTTGTTCAAATTTTCTAGTACCACTTCCGCCACCATAAAATCTCTCAATCCACGGATTTACTTGTGTTCTAACCGCAGTATTTTTTACGTGAACAACTGCGTGTACGGTACTTTCTGCTGCAATTGTAAAATCTGTTGTACTTTCTACAGTGCCAGTACTTTTATATGTTGGTGTATAATTTGTACGAACAGTTTCAATTGGGTTTAATGTTCTTTCTACAATTTGGTCTTTATCGAATAGCATTTTATAACCACCTAAAGTAAGTGCTCCTCCTAAAATTGCCATACCTAGAAAACTGAATGCTTTTTTCATTTTTATCGATTTATATTAATTTTTAGTATTCAAATATATAATTTTAACATATTCAAAAAATCTGTTTAACTTGTTTTTAACTGACTTTAACCACTTTTTAACATCCCTATTTTAGTGCCTAAATACCTATATTTGCAAAATGAATTTAACTTTTTTTAAATACCAAGGTACCGGAAATGATTTTGTGATGATAGATAACAGAACAAAAACCTTTCCAAAACAAAATACTGACATAATTTCACATTTATGTAATAGAAATTTTGGTATCGGTGCAGATGGCGTTATTCTTATTGAAGAAGATGAAAATTCTGATTTTAGAATGATTTATTACAATGCCGATGGTAGTGAAACGTTTTGCGGAAACGGCGGTAGATGTGCTGTTGCCTTTGCTAAACAATTACATATTATTGATAATAAAACAAATTTTGTTGCTGTTGATGGACCTCATTTTGCTGAAATAAAAAATGACATTATTTCAATAAAAATGATTGATGTAGATACTATTGAAGTTAAAAAAGACTCAGTATTTACGTATACAGGTACACAACATCATGTTGAGCTAGTTGACAGTTTAGATAATTATCCTGTTTTTGAAAATGGCAAAAAAATTAGATATTCATACAACGATCCTGGAAGTAATGTCAATTTTGCAGAAATGATTGATGACGCTACTTTTAGAGTTAGAACTTATGAAAAAGGAGTTGAAAACGAAACTTTAGCTTGTGGTACAGGTGTAACTGCTGTTGCTATTTCAATGCACAAAATAAAGAAAACAAATAAAACCCAAATAAATTTACCCGTAGAAGGTGGTAACTTAAAAGTGTCATTTAAAGAAAACAATGGAGTTTATACGGATGTTTACTTAAAAGGTCCGGCAACTTTTGTTTTTAAAGGAGAAATTGAAGTTTAATGAAGACTTTAAAAGGAAATACTATTTATTTAAGAGCTTTAGAACCAGAAGATTTAAACTTTTTATATGCTATAGAAAACAATGAATCTTTTTGGGAAGTTAGCCACACTCAAACTCCGTTCTCAAAATTCATTCTAAAACAATACTTAGAAAACGCGCATTTAGATATTTACGAGGCAAAACAATTACGTTTAATGATTGTTGAATCTATTAGTGATTTACCAATTGGTATGATTGATTTATTTGATTATAATCCACAACATAAAAGAGCGGGAATAGGAATTTTAATACACCCTGATTTTCAAAAAAAAGGATATGCTGCCGAAAGTTTATCAATTTTGATTAACTATGCTTTTATCCACCTTAATCTGCATCAACTGTATGCGAATATAACTTCTAAAAACACCAATAGTCTTAATTTATTTACCAAATTGAATTTTAAGAAAATTGGTACTAAAAAAGACTGGGTTTATTCTAACGGGAAATTTATTGACGAAATTTTATTTCAATTGATAAAACAGTAAATTTGCCAGCTAAAACATATTTAATTGAAAAAAATACTATACATTTTACTAGCGCTATTTATAGTTGGTTCTTTATTTAGCTATAATTATTACCAAAAAATTTTTGGAACTGCAATTACAAAAGATTACACTTTATTTATTCATTCTGATGACAGTTTATTAGATATAAAAAAAGAATTAGAAAGTGTTTCTAAAAGTCCGGAAACATTTTTATGGGTTGCTGCTAAAAAAAGTTTTGCAACACCAAAACCAGGAAGATATGTTCTAAAAGAAGGTATGTCTAATAACGATCTTGTAAATATGTTACGAAGCGGAAGGCAAACACCATTCAAGCTTTCTTTCAATAATCAAGATACTTTAGAAAAATTTGCTGGCAGAATTGCAGAACAAGTAGAAACAGATTCTATTTCTTTATTAACTGCTTTTAAAGATAAAACCTTTTTAAAAGAAAATAATCTAAACGAAAAATCTGTACTTCAAATTTTTATACCAAATACCTATGAATTTTACTGGACAGTAAGTCCAGAGAAATTTAGAAATAAAATGTTAATAGCTTATAAACGTTTTTGGACTAAAAGTAGAGAAGCTAAAGCAGCCAAACTAAACCTTACCAAAAGCGAAGTAATTACTTTAGCATCTATTGTTCAAAAAGAAACAGCTAAAAAAAGCGAAAGACCAATTGTTGCCGGTTTGTACTTAAATCGTTTAAGAAAAGGAATGCCTTTACAAGCAGACCCAACAATAATATATTGTGTTAAAGAAGTAAAAGGACAAGATTACGTTGTCAAAAGAGTTTTAACTGTAGACTTAAAAATTAACTCGCCATATAACACCTATTTAAATAAAGGTTTGCCACCAACTTTAATTGCGATGCCAGATATTTCTGCAATTGATGGCGTTTTAAATGCACAAAAGCATAACTATTATTATATGTGTGTTAATGTAGACAAGTTAGGTTATCATGCTTTTGCTAGAACATTATCTCAGCACAATCGTAATGCGGCTAAATATCATCAGTGGTTAAATAAGCAAAAAATTAATAGATAATTTTTCTTGTAATAGTTGATATGATTTTAAAAACAAAAGCATTCATAGTATTCTTTATTTTATCAGCAACCACTTTTAACGCGCAAAATAATAGCTTTTTAAAAAAACCTGACACTTTAAATACGAAGAGAAGAAATGCTGTTATAATTAGTGAAAGTGTTTTGGCTACGGGCACATTGTTTGCTTTAAACGAACTTTGGTACAAAGATTATCCAAGAACAAGTTTTCAATTTAAAAATGATAATAACGACTGGAAACAAATGGATAAAGCTGGCCATTTAATGACCTCTTATTACATTGGTAAAGTTGGTATGGAAGTTTTAGATTGGTCTGGTGTTTCTAAAAAAAAACAGCTAATTTACGGCGCTACATTAGGTTTTTCTTTTTTAACAGCAGTAGAAATTTTAGATGGATTTTCTAAACAATGGGGCGCGTCAATTGGAGATGTTTTGGCTAATGCTGCCGGAACAGGAATATTAGTTGGACAAGAGCTATTGTGGCAAGAACAAAGAATTACAGTCAAATATTCTTTTCATCAAACAAAATTTGCCAAACAGAGACCTAATACACTTGGTGAAAATTATATACAACAATCTCTTAAAGACTATAACGGTCAAACCTATTGGCTTTCTGCCAATATTTGGTCTTTTAATAAAGAGGGTAATTTTCCTAAATGGTTAAATGTGGCATTGGGTTATGGTGCAGAAGGAATGCTGTACGGAGAAACAAAAACAACGAACGAAATTCCGCAAGATCCATACAGACAATTTTACTTAAGTTTAGATGTAGATTTAACTAAAATTGAAACAAAATCGAGATTTTTAAAATCTGTATTTTCTGTTGTGAATTTCATAAAGATACCAGCACCTTCATTAGAAATTAATACCAAAGGAAAGATTAAATTCCATTATCTGCATTTTTAACAACTTTTAACACACTGTGTATCAATCAGTTTAATATTATATCGTACATTTGCACCCGCAAAACAGAAAGATATATATTTTATCAAAAATAAAATACTTTTAATCAGCGTAATAGCTCTTTTTATCAATGCAACGGCTATTGATAAGAAAAAAACTAAATTAAAGGAAATTACCTACAATAACAAGGTCACTTTTCCTAAGCATTTTAATAGCGACATCTTTTACCTTAAAAAAGATTTTGTTGCTTTTAAAGAAGCAGTTGCATTTAAAGAATCTCAAGGAAAATATGCAACAGTAAATACACTAGGTTATTTAGGTAAATATCAATTTGGTAGAACTACTTTACAAAGATTTAGAATTTACAACACTCAAGAATTTTTGAACAATCCAGAATTACAAGAAAAAGCATTTGTTGCTTTGTGTAAAGTTAATAAATGGATTCTTAGAAAGGATATTAAAAGATCTGCAGGAAAAACAATTAACGGAATTAAAATTACCGAATCGGGAATTTTGGCTGCAGCACATTTAAGTGGAGCAGGAAATGTAAAAAAGTTTTTACGAAGTAATGGTTCTATAAGATTTTCTGATGCTTATGGTGCTTCAATTCAATCTTATTTAAAAAAGTTTTCTGGCTATAATGTTTCTATTATTAAAGCAGATAAAAACGCTAAAGTTTAAAGTTTCTTATTTGTGAATTATAAAGATAGCAGGTTTTTTGTGTAAGTCTGGTGTTTGAAACTTCCAATCTTTAATTGACAATGTTTTAATGTATTCTGATGGTAATGTAATATCTGCAGCAATACATAAATTAGTTGTTGGTGCCAATATAGCCTTTAAATCTGCAAACATTTTTTCATTTCTATACGGAGTTTCTATAAAAATTTGAGATTGATTTTTATCTTTAGATAACTTTTCCAAATCTTTTAAAGCTCTTTTTCTGTCTCCTTTGTCTATTGGTAAATACCCATTAAATGCAAAATTTTGACCATTCATACCAGAACTCATCATTGCCATTAAAATAGAACTCGGACCAACTAATGGCACTACTTTAATATTTTTTTCGTGAGCCATTTTTACAATAGTTGCTCCCGGATCTGCTACAGCCGGTACACCTGCTTCTGAAAGTAAACCAACATTTATTCCTTCATTACAAACATCTAAATACTTTCTTGTTTCCATTTCGTCTGCATACTTGTCTAAAGACATCAACTGCAAAGAAGGTTGGGATTTTTTAGGTGAAATTTTCTTAATAAATCTTCGAGCTGTTTTTTCGTTCTCTACAATATAATAATCAATTTCTTCTACTACTTTTTTTACCGATAAAGGCATTACCTCTAAAGGTTCTGTATCTCCAAGAGTTGTCGGAATTAAATAGAGTTTACCAATCATAACTATATATTTTTAGAAACTTGTAAATTTTAAATTGAATATTATAAAGACTTAGCAATAACAGTACATGCTTTATCTAGCATATTAAAAACGTCTTCGAAACCAGATTTTCCACCGTAATATGGATCTGGAACAGAAAGATTCTTTGAAGGTTCAGATTCATTTAAAATTAATCTTACTTTTTGTGTATCAGCATCATCTCTACTTAATGCAAGTATATTATTTAAGTTACTGCTATCCATTGCATAAATAATATCAAAAGAATCAAAATCTGAAACTGTAAATTTTCTTGCAGATTGATTAGTAATATCGATGTTGTACTTTTTAGCCACAGCAATAGAACGATCATCTGGCAAATTACCTACATGATAAGCTGCTGTACCCGCAGAATCTACAAAAACTTGTTTAGAATCTACTTTCGATTTTAAAATACCTTCGGCTAAAGGAGATCTACAAATATTTCCTAAGCAAACCATTAGTACTTTTTTCATCAAATTAAATTGTCTTTTATTAAAAAACTAGAAAGTTAACTTTTTAGTTAAATCTTCTACATATTTTTTAAACTGCTTATCAGTTTCAGTTAAATTATCTACGGTTTTACATGCGTGTAAAACTGTTGCGTGATCTCTCTGCCCTATTTGATTACCAATACTTGCCAATGACGTTTTTGTTAATCTTTTAGCAAAATACATTGCCAATTGACGTGCTTGTACAATATGGCGTTTTCTAGTTTTAGATTGCAATGTAGCTACATCCATATCAAAATACTTAGAAACTTCTTTCTGTATGTAATCTATAGAAACTTCTTTCTTAGTATTTTTAACAAATTTGTCTACAATTTGTTTTGCTAATTCTAAAGAGAATTCTTTTCTATTAAAAGAAGCTTGCGCAATCATAGAAATAATTACACCTTCTAATTCTCTAACATTAGATTTGATATTTTTTGCAATATATTCTACAATTTCTTCTGGCATTTCTACACCATCTCTAAACAATTTATTGTCTAAAATAGAAATTCTAGTTTCGTAATCTGGCGCTTGTAATTCTGCAGATAATCCCCATTTAAATCGAGATAACAATCGCTGCTCTATGTCTTGCATATCTACAGGCGCTTTGTCTGACGTTAAAATAACTTGCTTACCATTTTGATGTAAATGATTAAATATATGGAAAAATACATCTTGTGTACCTGCTTTACCAGACAAAAATTGTACATCATCAATAATTAAAACATCAATCATTTGATAGAAATGAATAAAATCATTTCTTGTATTCGATTTTACAGAGTCTATAAATTGTTGTGTAAATTTTTCCGAAGAAATATACAACACTGTTTTGTCTGGATATTTATCTTTAATATCAACACCAATTGCATGTGCTAAGTGTGTTTTACCCAAACCTACTCCACCGTAAATTAATAACGGATTAAAAGAAGTACCGCCAGGTTTGTTTGCAACTGCCATACCAGCAGATCTTGCCAACCTGTTAGAATCTCCTTCTACAAAATTTAAAAAATTATAATTAGGATTTAATTGTGACTCTACTTTAACTTTTTGTAAACCAGGTATCACAAACGGGTTTCTTAGTTCTCTTTTGTTAGATTCTAAAGGCACAGCTACTTTTTGTGGCTTTAAAGGATCTCTATTAGAACTAGGAATTTTAACAATTTGAGGTCTATTACTACTGTAATTGTTTTCCATTTTTACATCGTAAATCAATTTGGCATCACTACCTAATTGTCTTACTAATGCAACTCTTAAAAGTTTTATGTAATGTTCTTCTAACCATTCATAGAAAAACTTACTTGGTACTTGTATAGTTAAAGCTTCTCCTGAAAGTTTTACGGGTTTAATAGGTTCAAACCATGTTTTGTATGCTTGTGGTTTGATATTGTCCTTTATAAAAGACAAGCATTCATTCCAAACTGAGTCAGCAGTTAAAGTCAT